>JBBDMN010000029.1:0-7846 GCA_040878305.1 Gaiellaceae bacterium | reverse complement strand
AGGGGCTCGGCCGCAAGGGTCTCGAGATCCTCGTCGAGGCCCGGGAGGAGACCGGGCTGCCGATCGTCACGGAGCTCCTCGACCCGCGCGACGTCGAGGAGATCGCGGAGGTCGCTGACGTGATCCAGATCGGCGCGCGCAACATGCAGAACTTCAATCTCCTCGCCGAGGTCGGCCGGGTGCCGAAGCCAGTGCTGCTCAAGCGCTCTCCCGCCGCGACAGTCGAGGAGCTGCTGATGGCCGCGGAGTATGTGGCGAAGGAGGGGAACGAGCGCGTGATCCTCTGCGAGCGCGGCATCAAGACCTTCGAGCGCTCGACGCGCTACACGCTCGATCTCTCCGCCGTGCCCGTGCTGAAGCGCGAGACGCACTTGCCGGTGATCGTGGATCCCTCGCACGCTGCCGGCCGCAGCGACCTTGTTCTTCCACTCGCGAGGGCCGCGGTCGCGGCCGGCGCCGACGGCGTGATGATCGAGGTGCACCCGCGACCCGAGGATGCGCTCTGCGACGGCCCGCAGCAGATCAGGGTCGGCGAGTTCGCCCGCTTCGCGGACGAGATCCGGACGCTCGTCGCGCTGATGGGCAAGACCGTCGGTTGACTCGCGGCGGCTGAGCAGCATGCGCATCGAGCCCGTGCCCGCGCTCGTCGGGCACGTCGCCGTTCCGGGCGACAAGTCGATCTCGCACCGGGCCGTCCTGGTGGGTGCGATCTGCGAGGGAGAGACCCGCATCTCCGGCTTCGGGCGGTCTGCCGACACCGAGGCGACCATTGCTGCGGTCCGTGCGCTCGGGGTTGACGTGCACGAGGACGACGTCGACACGCTCACGGTCCACGGCGTCGGGCTTCGTGGCCTTTCCGAGGCGGAGCAAGCTCTGGACTGCGCGAACGCGGGCACGCTGATGCGGCTCCTGCCGGGGATCCTGGCGGGCCAGCGCGGCAGGTTCGAGCTGGTCGGAGACGAGTCGCTCTCCGCACGACCGATGGAGCGCATCGCCGAGCCCCTTCGCCGGATGGGCGCGAGCATCAAGACGACCGACGGGCACGCGCCGCTCGTCGTCGAGGGCGCATCCCTCACTCCGATCGACTACGAGCTGCCGGTTGCGTCCGCACAGGTGAAGTCCGCGGTGCTCCTTGCCGGTCTCCTCGCGGACGGCGAGACGACGATTGTCGAGCCCCTTCCGACGCGCGACCACACAGAGCGACTGCTCGAGCGGGCGGGGGCTGCAATCCGGCGCCGGCCGCAAAGCGTCTCCGTGCGAGGCGCGGAGCGGCTCGTGCTCGGCGAGATCGAGATTCCCGGAGACTTCTCGTCCGCTGCGCCGCTTCTCGTCGCGGCTGCGATCGTCCCCGGTTCAGAGCTCACGGTGCACGGCGTCGGCCTCAACCCTCGCCGGACGGGTCTGGTCGCCGTTCTCGAACGGATGGGCGCTCGGGTCGCCGTCTACAACCGGCGTTCGATCGGCGGCGAGCCTGCAGGAGACATCGAGATGCGCGCGTCCGAGCTCGTCGGCACGACGGTGACGGCGGCGGAGGTGCCGACGCTCGTGGATGAGCTCCCGCTGTTCGCCGTCGCCGCCTGCCATGCACACGGAGATAGCCTCGTGCGTGGTGCGGCAGAGCTGCGATTGAAGGAGACCGACCGGATCGACGCGGTCGCAGAGGAGCTGCGCCGGCTCGGCGGTCACATCCGCGCGACCCCGGACGGGTTTCGTATCCGCGGCGTGCCCGCACGCCTGCGCGGCGGAGTATTCGACACCCGCGGCGATCACCGGCTGGCGATGCTGGGAGCGGTCGCGGGGGTCTCCTCGCGCGAGGGCGTGGAGCTGCGGGGCGCGGAGGCGGTCGAGACGAGCTTTCCCGGCTTCTTCCGGGTCCTTGCCCAGCTCCGCACGGTATGAATCGCGCGATGATCGTTGCGATCGACGGTCCGGCCGGCTCGGGCAAGAGCACCGTCGCGTTCGCGCTCGCCCGGCGCCTCGGGTTCCTCTACCTCGACACCGGCGCGATGTACCGCGCCCTGACCTGGCTCGCCGCCCGGGACCGGGTCGAGCTCGAGGACGGACCTGCTCTGGCGGCGCTCGCTCGCGAGCATCCGGTGTCCTTCGATCCCGACGGGCGCGTCGAGATCGCGGGGGAAGAGGTGTCGGCGGAGATCCGGGAGGCGGAGATCGACCGGCTAGTCCCGATCGTCGCGCGCCATCCCGAGGTGCGGGAGGTCATGCGCGAGCGGCAGCGCTTGCTCGGATCGGTCGGCGACGCGGTCATCGAAGGACGCGACATCGGCTCCGTGGTCGCACCGCAAGCCGAGGTGAAGGTCTTCCTTATCGCAGACGCAGGCGAGCGCGCTCGCCGCCGCACGTCCGACCGGCCGGGAGTCGAAGCCGAGGCCCTGGCGGCCGATCTGCGCCTGCGCGACGAGCGGGACGCGGTGAACACGCGGCCCGCCGAAGACGCCGTGCTGCTGGACACGACCGAGCTCACCGTCGACGACGTTGTCGCCCGTATCGCCGAGCTCGTGGAGGCAAGAAGGTGACGGGCATCGACGCCGCATGGGTGGTCGGCCGCGCGACGATCGGAACCGCGACCAAGCTCGTTGCGCGGGTCGCGGTGTACGGCGCGGACCGGATGCCGACAAACGGCGGTCTCGTCGTCGCGGCGAATCACTTCAGCTGGATCGATCCTCCCGCGCTTGGCGCGGTGAGCCCGCGAACCCTCTACTTCTTGGCGAAGAGCGAGGCCCACCGCATTCCCGGGCTCGGGCAGCTGATGCGAGCCTTCGGCGCATTCGCGGTTCGGCGCGGCGAGTCCGATCGCGACGCGGTCCGGACGATGCGCCAAGTCGTCCGCGACGGGAATGTGCTTGGCATGTTCGCGGAGGGAACGCGTCAGCGCGGCGGCGTTCCCGGCCCGGTGCAGCCGGGCGCCGCCATGGTGGCGATCAACGAGAACGTTCCGCTCATTCCGGCCGCGATCTACGGAAGCCACGAGTGGCGACTCGGGAACTTCAAGCCGGTGTCCGTCGCATGGGGTGAGCCGATGACGTTCGAGGGGCTCCCGCGCGGAGGCAAGGGCTACAAAGAGGCCTCGCTCGTTGTCGAGCGGAAGATCAACGAGCTCTGGCAGTGGCTCGGCGAGATGCACGAGCTCGGCCGCCCCCGCGACGCGATACCGCCCCGATGACGAGGGCCCGGCGGCCGAGAGCGAGGGTCAAGGACACGGAAGGCGTCCCGAGCGAGCCTGTCGAGATCGCCGGCACGGTTGCGATCGTGGGCTTTCCGAACGTCGGGAAGTCGACACTTGTAAACCGGCTCACCGAGACGCGCTCCGCGGTCGTCCACGAGACACCAGGGGTGACGCGCGACCGCAAGGAGCTTCTCTGCGAATGGTCCGGGACGACGTTCCGGCTGATCGACACGGGAGGGGTCGATCGCGAGGACACGGGCCCGTTCGGGCACAAGGTCGCAGAGCAGGCGCGGCAGGCGATCGACGAGGCCGACCTCGTGCTCCTCGTCGTCGACGCCAGGATCGGGATTACCCCCGGGGACGAGGAGCTTGCGCAGATCCTTCGCCACTCTCGCCGGAAGGTGCTCGTCATCGCGAACAAGCTCGACGATCCGCGCCGCGACGCCGAGGCGCTCGAGTTCCATCGGCTCGGGCTCGGGCTCGGCGACCCGATCCCGCTCTCGGCGCTCCACGGCCACGGCACCGGCGACCTCCTCGACGAGATCGTGGCCCATCTGCCGGGAACCGGCGAGCGTCCGGTCGGCGACGAAGCGATAGGGGTCGCGATCCTCGGTCGTCCGAACGTGGGCAAGTCGTCGCTCCTGAACGCCCTCGTCGGCCGCGAGCGGGTCATCGTCTCCGAGGTTCCCGGGACGACGCGCGACACCATCGACACGGTGCTCCGCCGCGATGAGACGACTTTCGTGCTCGTCGACACAGCGGGTCTCCGGCGGAAGCGCAAGCAGCGGCAAGGAATCGAGTACTACTCCGAGCTGCGCGCGCTCGAGGCTGCTGAGCGCGCCGATGTTGCGCTCGTGCTCGTGGATGCGAGCGAGGGCGTCGTCGACCACGACCTCTCGGTCGCGGATGTGGCCCGCAAGGCCGGCTGCGCCACCGTCGTCGTCCTCTCGAAGTGGGACATCACGGAGGTGCGGATCGACGACGTGCGCCCGCACCTCGCGAAGCGACTCCGGCAGCGCCCACCCATCCTCGCGATATCCGCCACGACCGGCCGAGGGCTCGAACGGCTGCTGGACACCATCGAGGACGTTTTCACGCGCTATGCCGGCCGGATTCCGACGGCGGAGCTGAACCGAACGCTGCAGGAGCTGCGCGAGGCGCGCCAGCCGCCGGGCCGCCGTGGTCGCAGGCTCAATCTCCTGTACGGGACGCAGGTGAGCTCGCGACCGCCACGTTTTCGGCTCTTCGTCAACGATCGCCGGCTCGTCACGCGCGACTACGGCTACTGGGTCGAGAACGAGCTCCGCAGACGCTTTACGCTCGAGGGCGTGCCGGTCTCGATCGACTTCGTCACCTCCGAGTGAGATCGCCCGCCCGATGCGCGTCGAGTACCCAAGTAACAGTCTGTTACTTGGGTAGGAGGTTGTCGTGCGCGTCGTCGTAGTGGGGGCGGGTTCGTGGGGATCGGCGTTCGCCTGCCTCATGCGCGACCGTGGCCATGAGGTCACCCTCGCCGCGCGGGACCCCGAGCAGGCCGCGGCGATTCGCGAGACGGGTCGGAACCCTCGCTACCTGCAGAAGGCCGACCTCTCCGGTATCGATGCGGCGACCATCGACGCCGCCCCGATCGCGGCGGCCGAGCTGGTCATCGTCGCGGTGCCGAGCCGCGTCTTCGGCGAGGTCGTTGGCGGGCTGCCCGGAACGGCGCCGATCCTGAGCCTGACGAAGGGTCTCGACCCGGAGACGGGCGAGCGGCTCTCGACCCTCGTCCAGGACAGACTCGTCGCGGTGCTCTCGGGACCGAACATCGCCGAGGAGGTCGCACGCGGCCTCCCGGCGGCCGCCGTCGTCGCGAGCAACGACCTCGCGCTCGCGGTGAAGCTTCAGGTCGCCGTCAACTCGGCGACCTTTCGGGTGTACGTGAACGAGGACATCGCCGGAGTCGAGCTGTGCGCCGCAGCCAAGAACGTGATCGCCCTCGCCGCGGGGGGCGCGGACGGCCTCGGCCTCGGCGACAACGCCAAGGCGGCCCTCGTTGCGCGGGGGCTGGCGGAGATGCGTCGCCTGGCCGAGATGGCGGGTGCCCGTCCCGACACGTTTGCGGGGCTGGCCGGCATGGGCGACCTCATCGTCACGTGCTGGGCGCCGTCGGGTCGCAACCGGCGAGCGGGTGAGCTCATCGCGCAAGGAGCGACGCCCGAGGAGGCCCTCGCGGAGATCGGGATGGTCGTCGAGGGCCTAACCACCGCTCCCGTGCTCCGCGACCTCTCCCACCGTCTCGAGATCGAGCTGCCGATCACCGAGGGCGTCTGCGCGGTGCTCGAGGGCGTCCAGCTGACAGACCTCGTGGGACAGCTCATGCGTCGCGAGCCGACGACCGAGTGACGATTCCCCGCCACGAATATCGACTCGAGCTCGACGCTATGCCTCAAGCACCGCTCCCGCTCGCCGCTGCGGCAGTGCGCATCCCGAGCACCGAAGATGCGGACGCGCTTGCCGAGCTGATGCTGGACGCTTATCGGGGCACGATCGACTACGACGACGAGACCCTCGAGGACGCGCGCTCGGAGGTTGCCCGCTATCTCGCGGGCTCACCCATGCTCGAGTGCTCCTCGGTTTGGGTCGCCGACGACGATCGGTTGGCATCCGCGTTGCTCGTCAGTCTCTGGCCGAGCCGCAGCTGCCCGATCGTGTCCTACGTCATGACCGCAGCCGACCAGAAGAAGCGAGGTCTGGCGTCACTCCTGCTCGTCCGGTTGCTGGCAACGCTCGCCGCGAATGGTCACGGGGAGGTACGAGCCGTCATCACCGAAGGGAACGCCCCCTCGGAAACGCTCTTCGCTCGTGCCGGCTTCCGGCGTGTGTAGCCCTCTTCCGCGCCGAAGGCCCGCCTGCGCGGGCCTTCGGATGGTGCGACCTTCGTAACGGAGGGAATGCAGCTCTCATCCAAGCGCAGCTACCTGAACGCGGGCTGAGAGCTTTCTAAGAACTGGCTAAAGAAGGCGACGGACCCGCGTGTGCGGGCCCGTCGTTCCGGCCGTCGTGACGGGTCTTGGGGTTATCCGGCCGAAAATGCTCGCGCGACGAGCCGCTCGATGCGCCTTTCGAGCTGCTCGAGTCGCCGACCCGCCTGCGCCTTGGTGATGCGTCCTGCCTCGACAGCCTTCGCGAGACGCGCTTTCGCAGGGGCGAGCAGCGCCGCCTCGAGGCTCTCGACGCTCTTGCCCCGCTCGAGCGCGAGTGCGCCGAGCGAGGTGCCCGGAAGCTCGGCGCGGAGCTCGGCCTTGGTCAGTCCGAGGAAGTCCGCGGCCCTCCGGAGCAAAGCGTGAGCTTCACGCTTGACTCTGACATGGGCGCCCTGACAGAGCCTGCCGGCGGCGATCCGCTCCTTCAGCCGGGCGGCTCGCTCGGGTGTGACCCGGCCGCTCGCGAGCGCTGCGTCGATGCGTGCGCTGAGCCTCGCCTTGATGCCGGCCTCGAGCTCTGCTACCGAGACGCCACGCTCTTCTGCGAGCTTGGCGACACGCTCCTCGCAGCGAGCGCTCCGGTTTTCATCGCCGGCTTGGCCCGCGAGAGCGGTTCCGCCGCCGACGAGCACGACGGCTGCGCCCGTGAGCGCAGCGGCGGTGTTGCGATTGACTCTCAATCCTCCTGGTCTCCTTTCAGAAGTCTCCCCAGGGAAATGCTGACACCTGCCTGTTAGCAGGCGCTAAGCGGTTCTTGAGCGTTCGGTAAGGCTCGTCAGGCCGCGCGGACGTAGATTCCGTCCGCCGCCTTCTCGCTGAGCGCGCGCTCAGCGCCGTCGACGGCGACCGTCAGCTGCCCCGCCGCGGGCTGGGCGCCGCGCACCGAGACGTGCGTGCCTGGAACGAGCCCTTCGTCGTAGAACCAGTGCAGGAGATCGCCGTCGTGCTCGGCAAGCCGCACGATCTCCGCCTCCCGGCCGGTCTCGAGCTCGGCCAGCGAGACGAGCTCCGAGTTCTCGGCCTGCTCGGCGTCAGGCTCCACCGGCCAGCCGTGTGGGCAGCGGTCCGGATGGCCGAGACGGTCGTTGATGCGCTCGATCATCTCGTCGGTGAAGGTGTCGCCGAGCTCGTCGGCGTGCACGTGCGACTCGGCGGCGGTATAGCCCATGAAGTCCGTGAGGAACCGCTCGATGATGCGGTGCTTGCGGACGACCCGATTCGCGCGCTCGGCTCCCGCGGAGGTAAGGATCGCCTCCTTCTGGTTTCCACGCTCGACCAGGCCGTCGGCTTCGAGCCGCTTCAGCATCTCTCCCGCCGACGCGCGCGACACGCCGAGCATCTCGGCGACGCGGGCTGCGATTGCGGTCGAGCCGGTCGACGGGCGGTACTCCCCGATCGGGAAGGCGAGGAAGTAGATCGTCTCCAAGTACTCGTCGACCGAGTGGCCGTGCGGCTGAGCCATGTCGAGACTCTAGCCCGAGGTGCCCGACTCGACGTGGCGGCTCGACGAGACGAGGTAGAGAACCGGCGCAGAGACCACGATCAGCAGCAGCGCCGGCAGCGCCGCGCGGGAGTAGGCGCCGACCTGGGTCAGCCCCCAGATCTCGGTCGCGAGGGTGTCGAAACCGATCGGGCGCAGAAGAAGCGTGGCCGGAAGCTCCTTCATCGCGGAGAGGAAGACGAGCGCGGCCCCGGC
>JBBDMN010000028.1:0-7865 GCA_040878305.1 Gaiellaceae bacterium | reverse complement strand
GCGTCAAGCTGCGTGCCGAGCGGGATCGTGGCCAGCGCCGCCGCCGCTGCGACGAGTCTGATTCCGCTCCTCCCTTTCCCGAGCGTCTGCCGAAAGCCGACCTCGCACGCAGTAAAGAGCGCGACGCCCACGGCGAGCTCGACGGCGCTCGCGGAGTCGAGCGGGTCATACGGATCCCCGGCGGCTTTCTTGAGGCCCGCCGCCACTGCGACGATCGCGAGCAGCAGCCCGTAGTGCCAGTAGCCGAACGCGACCAGGGCGAGCCGTGGCCGTCGCTCGGACGATGCGTCGTGCATCGCTCGTTCGACCGCTCCCTCGTCGGAGAAGTACAGCCACCAGAGCGAGGCACTCAGCGCGAGCGCCAAGAGCACGACAAGCACGAGCCCGGCGTCAAGCTCGAGCGTTGCCGCAGCACCGATGACGACGATCGACTCACCGAGAGCGACGATGACGACGAGCCCGTGGCGTTCGACGAAGTGCTCCGGGGCGATGACGAAGCCTTCCGTCGAGGTGAGCCAGGGCGTGGCCCAGAGGAGAGCAGCAGCGAGCGCCCAGACTCGTGAGCCATGCATAGCAGTCGTACATCCACCAGATCACCGCGAGCATCACGACGACTTGCACGATCGCGGCTACGTCGCCCCCTTCCACGAGGACGTTTGTCAGCTGGGTGATGGTGAAGACGAAGACGAGATCGAAGAAGAGCTCAAGCGTCGAGACACGCGAGCTGCAATCCGGTTCGAGCTGCGACACGGCGGCATCTTCACGGATCTGGTCAGACCCCACGGGTCTGACCAGATCCAGTCAACGCAACTCAGCGAAGCGAGAAGGTGACCGTGATGCTTGCGCTCGTCTCCTGCTCGCCGGGCACGATCGGCGTCGAGGCCGCGTCCAACGCGGCGCGCTCGGCGTACGGATACGGCGTCGCGGCTGCGGACTCGGAGATGGCCTTGATCTCACCGAGCGAGCGACCCGCGGCCTTCGCGAGCACCTCGGCTCGTGCGCGAGCCTCGGCGACGGCCTTGCCGAGCGCCTGCCGGTAGAGGGCCTCTGCATTGCTCGAGCTCAGGCCGGGCCCCGAGATCTGATTGGCGCCCGCCTCGGCAGCGGCGTCGATCAGCGCCGCCGCGTCGTCGACATCGGCCGTTGCCGAAACGCTGTTCGAGGCCGAGTAACCATCGACGGCGCCCTGCTCGTTGGAGACGGGGTACACGCTGACCCACTGCGTGGCGATCTCTCGTCCGCGTGCCTGGCGCAGCGCGTTGATGATCTTGCGCATGGCATCCGCATTCGCCGCGACCGCGGCTTTCGCGGTCGGCCCGCGGGTCTCGACTCCGAAAGACATCTGAGCCTCGTTCGGAACGGCCTCGACCGAACCGATGCCGGTCACGGTGATGATGTCGCCCTCGGGCGAGTCCTGGGCGCCGGCGAGATCCGGCAAGCCGACGGCGCCGGCGAGGGCGACGAGAGTGAAGAGAGCTGCAGCTATGAGGAGCACACGCTTCATCGGGAACCTCCGCGGTAGGTGTCGCCTGCGATACGCCGCCGCGACCCTGCTGCGTCACACGGTGCGTTCGAACGCGTCCCGCTCGGCCTGCGTGAGCGGGCGGGAGCGACCGTTCTCGCGGTCCCGAGCGACGATGACGGCCTCCGCCTCCGCCGAGAGCTCGCCCTCGCGCGTGCGAATCTCTTCCTTGAGCGTGAGGCTCGAGCTCCCCATCCGTTCGAGGCGGCAAGACACGACGACTGCCTTGTCCTCGAGGCGCAGCTCGCGCCGAAAGTCGATCGCGACCCGCGCAAGCACGTAATCCCACAGATCTCCGGCGTCGCCGAGCGAGCGGTCGAGCCACTCGTCGCGGCACTCCTCGAGGTAGGTCGCGTAGACGGCGTTGTTGACGTGCAGATACGCGTCCACGTCACGCCAACGGATCTCGATCTGCTTCTCGTGCGGCATTCGCTAAAAATTCTCTGCGAAGCGGCGGCGTGCCTCGATCAGGGCCTCGTGGATACCTCCCGGCCCCGGAGCAGGTCGCTCGGCGGCCTTGCGCGGCCGCCTGAATGTGCCCTCCCGGACGCGGGTGGCGACCTCCTCGTGGGCGTCGCGGAACGGCGTGCCCTTGCGGACGAGCGCCTCGGCGGCATCGGTCGCTAGGAGCAGCGGATCGGCTGCGGCCTTCGCCATCCGGTCGCGGTCGACCTCGAGCCCGCTGACGAGAACCGTGAGAGCGTCGAGCGCAAGCCTGACGTCACGTCTGGTCGCAAACACGGGCGTCTTGTCCTCCTGGAGATCTCGGTCGTAAGCGAGCGGGAGGCCCTTCACCGTCGCGAGCAAACCCGTCAGCCGGCCGATCGCAGTTCCCGCCTTGCCCCGGGCGAGCTCGGCCACATCGGGGTTCAGCTTCTGCGGCATCATCGAGGAGCCCGTGGCGGCGGTCTCGGGAAGCCGGGCGAACCCGAACTCCGCGGTCGCCCAGAGCACGATCTCCTCTCCGATGCGTGAGAGGTGCGTGAAGAGGACCGCTGCCGCGTACAGGTAGTCGAGCGCAAAGTCGCGGTCGGCGACGGCGTCGATCGAGTTCCGCATCTGGCGCGGGGGTTGTGGCAAGTCGAGCGTCGAGCCCGCAAGCGCGCCCGCGCCCAGCGGGCTCTCCGACGCCGCCTCGGCGGCCGCGGCAAAGCGGGTGCGGTCACGGTCGAGCATCTCCACCCAGGCCAGCAGGTGATGACCGAGCGTGATCGGTTGCGCCCGCTGCAGATGGGTGTAGCCCGGCATCAGGGTGCCCGCTTCCGACTCGGCGAAGGAGAGGACGACGAGCACCAGCGCGTCGATCGCGTCGCGCCCCTCCGCACACGCGTCGAGCACGTACAGGCGGAGCGCCGCGGCAACCTGGTCGTTCCGCGAGCGCCCCGCGTGGATCTTCCGCCCGACGTCGCCAAGGAGACGCTCGATGGCGGAATGCACGTCCTCGTCGGAGTCGAGATAGCCGGCAGGGTCCTGCGCGATCTCGGCGAGACGACCCTCGACCTCGTCGAGCTCGTCCGCGGTCAAGATGCCGGCCTCGTTCAGGCGGCGGGCGTGCTCAGCAGTCGCCTCGCAGTCGTACGGCAGGAGCTCGGCGTCGTCAGCGCGGAGGAACTCCCACACCTCGGGATCGAGTCTCTGCTCGACCCGCCCTTTCCAGGTCGTCACACCTCGATCTTGGCGCGTGCGCGAGCCGCATGCAATCCCGTCTCCAACGACGAGATTCTGATGAAGCCCTCGGCGGCGGCGTGAGGGAAGGTCTCGCCGGCTCCGTAGGAAGCGAGCTCCGCCGCATAGATCATGTGCGGGGAGCGGCGACCGGTGACGACCGCTGCGTTCGGACGGAGCTCGAGCCTCACGTCACCGGTGACAAGCTTCTGCGTCGAGGCGACGAACGCATCAATCGCTTCCCGCGCGGGGCTGAACCAGAGGCCCTCGTAGACGAGCTCCGTCCAGCGCTGCTCGAGCGGTCGCTTGAGCCGTGCCTCGTCCTTCGTCAAGACGACGTCCTCGAGTGCCGAGTGCGCCGTGATCAGCGTGATCGCTCCAGGCGCCTCGTACACCTCGCGGCTCTTGATGCCGACGGCCCGGTTCTCGATCATGTCGATCCGGCCGATGCCGTAGGCGCCGGCGAGCCGGTTCGCCCGTGCGATCAGCTCCGCGAGCGCGAGCTCCTCGCCGTCGAGCGAGACGGGAATCCCCCGCTCGAAGCCGACGACGATCTCGACGGGGTCAGGAGCGGTCGCAGGATCGGATGTGAGCGCGTACGGCTCCTGGGGCGGCGCGTTCCAAGGATCCTCGAGGACACCGGCCTCGATCGCTCGCCCGAACAGGTTCTCGTCGATCGAGTACGGCGAGGCAGCCGTCTGCACGACCGGGATGCCCTTGGCGAGGGCGTACTCGATCTCCTCGTCGCGCGTCCAAATCCGATCGCGGAGCGGGGCGATCACCGTGACCCCGGGGTAGAGCGCCTTGAACGCGAGCTCGAAGCGGAGCTGGTCGTTGCCCTTGCCCGTGCAGCCGTGGACGACCGCCTCGGCGCCCTGCTCGAGCGCAATCTCCGCGACCGCCTGGGCGATGACCGGCCGCGAGAGGGCCGAGACGAGCGGGTACTTGCCCTCGTAGAGCGCGTTCGTCGCGATCGCCAGCGCGCACTGCTCCTCCGCGAACGCGTCCTTGCGGTCGACAAGGAGGACGTCGTCGGCCCCAGCCGCGTTCGCGCGGACGATCGACTCCTCGAGGTCGAGCTCCTGCCCGACGTCGACGAGAACAGCCACGACCTCCTCGAAGCCGTACCAGTCCTCCTTGAGCCAGGCAAGGATGCAGCTCGTGTCGAGCCCACCCGAGTAGGCGACGACGGCGGTCCTGATCATGCGGCCCCCTGAAGAAGGTGTCCGGCGAGCTCCTCCCGAAGCGCAGCGGCGGGCGCGCCATCTCTCGCGACGACGAGGATCGTGTTGTCGCCGGCGACCGTTCCCGCAATCCCTGGATGACCCGCCTCGTCGATCGCCTGAGCGAGTGCGTTGGCATACCCGGACGGGGTCGTGAGAACCACGAGGGCTCCGGCCGCCTCCATCCCGATCGCGTAGCGACGCATCGCCGCAGCCAGTGCGCGAAGGCGGTCGGTATCGGTCGTGCCAGGAGGCGCGTAGACGAGCCGACCGCTCGGCGCGCGCACCTTCACGAGACCGAGGTCCGCGATGTCGCGCGAGACGGTCGTCTGGACGACCTCGAAACCCGCATCCTTGAGCGCCGCCGCGACCTCCGCCTGCGTCGAGAGCGCCCGCTCACGGACGAGCCCGAGGATCGCGTTCTGTCGCTCGCGGCGGTTCATAGTATGCGGGAGGCTAGCAACATATGCGGACTAAGTTACAACTTGTAACTTGGCCTCTCTTTCGGACACGTCCAGAGCTGGCGCCAGAGTGGACAGGGCCTCCGCGACCTCGTCCGCTCCGACTGTCAGGGGCGGGGCGAGCCTTATGACGTTTTCCCCCGCGGTGAGCACGAGAAGGCCTTGCTCACGACAGGACGCGACGACATGGGCTGCCGGCCGGTCGACGACGGCACCCAGGAGAAGTCCGCGGCCTCGCACCTCCTGGACGCCCGCGAGCGAGGCCAGCCCCTCCGTGAGAACTCGCCCCTGCTCCCGCACGTTCGCGAGTAGCTCGTCGTCGATCGCGTCGACGACCGCGCACGCGGCGGCGCAGGCGACCGGGTTCCCGCCGAAGGTCGAGCCGTGGTCTCCGGGCACGAACGCGCCTGCCGCCTCGTCTGCGACGAGCAGCCCGCCGATCGGAAGCCCGTTTCCGAGTCCCTTGGCCAGCGTCACGAGATCCGGGCGCACACCGAGGGCTTCGAAGGCGAAGAAGGAGCCGGTGCGGCCGACACCGGTCTGGATCTCATCGAGACAGAGGAGGGCGGGGAGCTCGGCGGCGGCCTTGACGAACTCCTCGTCGAGGGGAATCACGCCCCCTTCACCGAGTATCGGCTCGAGGAGGACGAGCCCGACGTCTGGGTCGAAGGAATCCCGCAGAGCATCCACGTCGTTCGGAGGCACGAACCGGACACCGGGGACGAGCGGCTCGAACGGCTTCTGCTTCGCCGGTTGTCCGGTGGCCGAGAGCGCGCCGAACGTGCGCCCATGAAACCCGCCCTCGAGCGCGACGACTCCCGGCTTGCCGGTCGCCTTCCGCGCGTACTTGAGCGCCGCCTCGATCGCCTCGGCGCCCGAGTTGGAGAAAAACGCCTGCGCGCCGCCGAAGCGGGCCGAGAGACTCGCGGCGAGCGCCTCGGCCGGCTCCGTTCGGTACAGGTTGGACGCGTGCCAGAGTCGGTCAAGCTGCTCGTGCGCAGCCGCGAGCGGCCCGGGATGGCAGTGGCCGAGCGAGACGACGGCGATCCCTCCTCCGAAATCGAGGTACTCGTGGCCGTCATCGTCCCAAACCCGTGCTCCCTCTCCTCGCACGATCGTGACGTCTGCTCGCGCGTAGGTAGGGAGAAGCCGCTCAAGGCCTCGTGACACGGCGTCACTCGGCGTCGTCACGCGAGCACCTCGGTGACGCCGATCTCGGCCTGGACGCCAAGACGGGCAGCGCGGACGGCGGCAAGGAGCTTCGGAACGATGCCACCCTCGAAGGCTCCCTCGGCCAGCAGCCGGTCAGCCTGGGCGGCAGGTAGCGACTCGGCCAGAGCTCCTTCGACGAAGACGCCGGGCACGTCGGTGACGAAGACGATCCGGTCGGCTTGGAGGCCGACGGCGAGAGCGCTCGCAGCCTCGTCGGCGTTCACGTTCAGTGGGCCGACCGCGATCGGCGCGAGGACCGGGATGCGTCGGGCCGCGAGCGCCGCCTCGATTGCTGAGGGCCGACAGGGAAGCGGCTCACCGACGAGGCCGAGCTCGGGTAGCGGCCGAGCGCGGAGCCCGATCTCGTCTCCCACCAGTTGGAGCGCCGTCGGGCCGAGCGCGGCGGACAGCTCGGCCCCGACGGCTATCAGCGACTCGCGCACGACGGCGAGGGCCGCTGAGCTTGTGACACGCCTTCCATTCACGAACTCGACCGGAATGCCGAGCCGCAGAAGCTCTGCGCTGATCTGAGGCCCGGCTCCATGCACGACGACGACCTCATCGCCCGCGCGAGCCCGCTCAAGCGCTTGCGCTGCCCCTGCAGCTGCTACACGGCCGCCGAGCTTGAGCACGACCCGCGTCACGTCGTGTACTCCGCGTTCAGGCGGACGTAGTCGTACGTGAGATCGGAGGCGAGGTAGGCGGCCGATCCTGATCCGAGCCCGAGGTCGAGCTCGATCGTCACGGCCGCTCCCTGCGGCTCGGGCGTGAGCCCGGTTGCCATTCCGTTGCCGAAGACCGGCGTGCCGTCGAACGAGACCGTGAGGCATTCGGGGTCGAGCCGCGCGAACCCGCCGTTCCACGGCGCCGAGCCCGCGGCCGCGAGCACGCGTCCCCAGTTGGGATCGCGACCGAACGCGGCGGTCTTGACGAGGGGCGAGGTCGCGATCCGCCTGGCGATGGCCAACGCCTCCTCCTCCGAGGAAGCGCCGGAGACGTTGATCTCGAGGAGCACCGTCGCGCCCTCCCCGTCCGCGACGATCTGACGCGCGAGATCGGCGCAGACCTCGTGCAGCGCGGCACCGAATGCCGCGTCGGTCGTGTGATCGCGACGAATGCCGCTCGCTCCGTTGGCCAGCAGCACGACGGCGTCGTTCGTGGAGCACTCGCCGTCGACCGAGATGCGGTTGAAGCTCGCATCGACCGCCGGACGGAGGAGATCGACCGCCTCACCCGGCTCGAGCGGGTAGTCCGTCGTGACGATCGCGAGCATCGTCGCGAGACGTGGGTGGATCATCCCCGCGCCCTTCGCCATCCCGCCGACCGTGAATCCCCCGACCCCGACGGCAGCCTGCTTCGGCCCTCGATCGGTCGTAAGGATGGCCTCGGCCGCCGCCGCTCCGCCGTCGGGGGTCAAGGAGGCGACAGCCTTGCCCACGCCCGAGAGGATCCTGTCCATCGGCAGCGGGACGCCGATGACACCGGTCGAGAGGACGACGAGCTCATCGGCGCGCAGCCCGAGGAGGCCGGCCGCGACGGCTGCGGTGCGCTCCGCGTCGGCGACTCCGGGCGCTCCCGTCGCGGCGTTCGCCACACCCGAGTTCACCACGACCGCCTGTGGCTCGGCGGTCGCGAGATGACGACGCGAGACCTCCACCGGCGCCGCCTGGACACGATTCGTCGTCCAGACCGCCCCGCCCACCGCGGGCGAGAGCGAACGGACGAGTGCGAGATCGGGCGCCGACCGCCGGATTCCGGCGACAACCCCACTGGCGACGTACC
>JBBDMN010000027.1:0-1496 GCA_040878305.1 Gaiellaceae bacterium | reverse complement strand
CCGTGCTCGGTCGCTTCGAGCTGCGCCTCCGGGACCATCGCCGGGAGCTTGCCGCGCCGCTGCGCACCGCCTCATGGCCCAATATTAAGAAGAAATGCCGAGAGCTTAAGGTGATAAGTAAAGCAAAACTGGCAAGGAAGTTAAAAACCGGATACGATGGGGCCGTGAATGACCGACCCACTCAGAAGGAAATGGCCATCGAGAACATCGTGCGTCTTCGACGCGCCGAGCGCCTCTCGGATCTGCCTGTGCGCGAAGACATCGCGTCCGTTCGCGAGTTTCTCGAGGACCTTGTCGGCCCCACGGTCCGGCCCGCTCAGGCGGCACGCCTGCTTGGTCTCAGTCAGCCAGCGCTCAGCCACTGGATGGACAAGAGAGAGGTCGCAACTGTCACGACACCCGAAGGTCGGCGCGAGATCCCGCTGTCGGAGCTCCTCGAGTTGGTCGAAGAGGTCGACCAGGTGCGCGGAGAAGGCGTCGGACGACCCGTCGCGCGAGTCATCCGTGACCGACACCGGCAGGCTGTCGAGGCGATCGACCTCGACCGGGTGCTTCCTCGCCGAGGGCGTGGTCATCGGAAGGCTGAGTTGCAGGCGCTCGCCTATCACCGCGTTGTTGCGGATCGTCTTGACGAGCACCTCATCGATATGGCGCGTCAGCGCTTGCGTCATTGGCGCGAGGAGGATCGGATCCATCCACGCTGGGCCGACGAATGGGAGGGCATCCTCTCGATGCCGAGGCCGGGGATCGCCAAGGCCATCAGCGCAGATGACCGGCACGCGAGGGCATTGCGACAGACGTCACCCTTCGCTGGTGTATTGAACGAGCAGGAGCGGCGACGACTCCGGCGCGCCGTCGAGGAACGCCTGTGAACCGCGAAGAGTTCGAGCACGTGATCAGGGCCGCAGCCGACGTAGTGAATGACGAGCTCGTGGTCGTCGGCAGCCAAGCGGTGCTCGCCGAGTTCCCGGACCCTCCCGCGTCACTTATCAAATCCATGGAACTGGATATCTATCCGCGCAGCGATCCGACGAAAGCGGACGAGATCGACGGCACGCTCGGAGACGGATCGCGTTTCCACGAAACCTACGACTACTACGCGCACGGCGTCGGCCCAGAGACGGTGATTGCGCCTGCTGGGTGGGAGGGACGGCTGGTACGGCTCGAATTGCCGGCGATCCGTCGGAAGGACAGGGACGCAATCGCCTGGTGTCTCTCGATCCACGATCTGGTCCTGGCGAAGCTCGCAGCTGGTCGGCCCCATGACCTCGAGTTCGCCGAAGAAGCCATCCGAGCTGAACTGGCGGATCCTGAGCAATTACAGCTAGGAGTAGACCTCATGCCCATGAGCCACCGCGAGCGGACTCGCGAGACGCTTGCCGGCGTCCTTGCCCGCTTGGCTGCGACGTAACGACGTTGCCCAAGCCGGGCGTGAGGCTATTCGGGAAGCCAGCCCTCGCGGTACCGGGTCGGCTCGCGCTTGGCGACTCGCGCGT
>JBBDMN010000026.1:0-8074 GCA_040878305.1 Gaiellaceae bacterium | reverse complement strand
ACGGGGAGCGTCGCGGCGGGACTGATCTTGCCGGTCGAGGTCTTGATGAAGTCGGCGCCCGCGGCGATGGCGAGCAGCGACGCGCGGCGGACGTTGTCGTACGTGCCGAGCTCGCCGGTCTCGAGGATGACCTTGAGATGCGTGTCGCCGCAGGCCTCCTTCACCTGGACGATCTCGTCGAACACCTTTGCGTACCGGCCCGAGAGGAAGGCGCCGCGGTCGATGACCATGTCCACCTCGTCGGCGCCGAGCTCGATGACCGCGCGGGTCTCGGCGACCTTGAGCTTCGTAGGCGACTGACCCGACGGGAACGCGGTCGCGACCGAGGCGACCTTGACACCGCTCTCGCCGAGGCGCTCTCTGGCGCCTGCGACGAGGTTCGGATAGACGCAGACCGCAGCAACCGACGGGATCGTGGCGTCGACGGGATCAGGGCGCATCGCCTTCGCACAGAGCGCAGCGATCTTCCCGGGCGTGTCCTGCCCCTCGAGCGTCGTCAGATCCATCATCCGGATCGCGAGATCCAGCGCGTGGAGCTTCGACTCGCGCTTGATCGAGCGCTTTGCGAGCGTCGCCGCGCGCTCCTCGAGCGCGACCGCGTCAACGGAGCCGACACGCGGCAGCCGCGGGCCGGCCGGTAGCTCGAATCCGCCGATGAGTGCAGGCGCTTTCGCCACGATTCGAGTGTAGCCCTGAAGCACCTTTCCCCGGTCCGGCCGCCGGTCACGTCCTCGGCGGTATGCCGAGACGCTCCTCGAGCGCACGCGCTTCCGCGAGCTCCGCAGCCTCCGCGATGTCTCGATCCATGAGTAGCCGCAGGCACTTGAGCAGGAGCCAGGATGAACCATACGAGCGCAACGACCGGGCGCGGTCGCGAACCGCGCTGGGATCGCCATCCTCAGCAAGGCAAACGCGGGCTTCGAGCAAGGCGCGCATCGCCTCGCCGGCGGCCGACGGTTCCCGCTCGAGAGTTGCACCGAAGGTCTCGAGCGCACGGCGGGCCTCGACGACCTGCCCGCGTTGGAGCCCCTCCTCGACTACGACGTCGACGGCCTCGAACCAGGACGGCAGGCCGGCCCCTTCCGCGATCGACGGCTCGAGGCTCCGAAGATCGACTTGAAACCCGGTCGTGAGGCCGCAGCGCGCGATGAGAGCGTCGTTGGCGGAGCGGGAGATCAATCCGTACGGCGTCTCCGGAAACCCGAGCGGCTCGTACCAGGCGACGGCGCGCTCGAGCGTCTCTCGGTCGCCGCGGGCGGCGGCGATTGGCACGACGACGAACCACGAGCGCGCGGCAACCCGATGGTAGCTGCGGGCCTCCGCCAGCGCGATTGCCCTGAGGCCAGCGGCGAGGGCCTCGTCCCATCCGCCGCGGACGAACTCGACCTCGGCGACGTAGTAGTCCGCCCAGGCGCCGGGCTCTTCGAGCTGATGGGCCTCGGCGAACGTCGCGAGCCGCTCCGCGGCCGCAACCGCTTCGTCGAGATCGTCGGGAAGGCGGAGCCCCACGAGCGTCCGGCGCGCCTCCGCAACCTCCGGCCAGCGGCTGAGCTGTGTGGCGAGCTCCTCGATGGCGGCCCACGCAGGCACGAGGTCCGACTCGTCCCACACGGTCCACATCCGCGTATCGAGCTCGAGCTCGGGGTCGCCCAGAGCGCGCGCGATACGGAGCGCGCGAGCGCGGTCCGAATCGGTTTTTTCCCACTCCTTGTCTCCGATCATCGCGGCACCCCGAATGCGCGTGAGCAGCAACCGCGCAGTGACCGCGTCCTCGCGATCGGCGAGCTCGGTCAGAGCTTCGTCCGCCACCGACACGACCTCCTGGAAACGCAGCTGCTGGGCGTAGATCGTGCCGACGAGCGAGACGGCACGCGACACCTGCTCGCGCATGTCGTCAACAGACTCCGTTCCGTCGCGCAGACATTGTCTGTAGAGAGCGAGAGCCTCCTCGGCGGCCTCGAGGCCGGAGGCCATGTCCGACGTGAACGCCGTCGCCCGCGCAAGTCCCAGGAGCCGCCTCGCCCGGTCCGCGTTCGCACCTGGTGGCGTGAGCTCGAGTGCACGGTCGAAGAGTCCGTGCGCCGCTTCGTACGCAGCCGCCGAGAGCGCTGCGTGTCCGGCGTGGTCGAGCCAGCCGGCCGCGAGGATCGCAGCCGCCTCCCTCGTGAGCCCGTCACCGAGGTCCGGGGCGAGCGTCGGGGCGGAGTCCAGCGCGGCGGCGTAGTGCCGCCCGATGACCTCGGCCACGGCGTCGGCCTTGGTCTCGCCGATCCCCTCGAGCCAACGGGCCATCCGCACGTGGAGGCGCGCGCGCTCGGCACGGGAGAGGCTCGCGTAGCCAACGTCGCGGAGCAGGGCGTGCCGAATGACGAAGGACTCGCCGAGGAGAGCGTCCTTGATCGGGCCGTGGACGATCCCACGCCGCTTCAACGCCGCGATTCCTGCGGCCTCGTCGGCCCCGAGACTCTCGAGCACGCCACGCGGGAACTGCCTCCCGGCCACCGATGCGCGGCGGACGACCGACCGCGCCGCATCGGGGAGGTCGTCAAGCTGTGCGGCGTAGACGCTCTGGACGGTCGTGGGCAGCTCGACCACGCCGACGTGACGGCCGAGCCGCCAGCCCGACCCGGCCTGCTCGAGCAGGCCGCTGCCAACCCATGAGCGCAGGAGCTCCTCGATAAACAGGGGATTGCCCCCGGAGCTTTCGGCGATTCGCGCCACGAGCTCGTCCGGAAGGGCGTCGCCGACGAGGGCGCGTACGAGCTCGGCCGTAGACACCGCCGAGAGTGGCTCGAGCGCGAGGACCTCACCAGCGTCGACCCACTCGGCGTCAGACTCGAGGACAGAAGGTCGCGCGGTGCAGACGATGAGGCGGCCGTGCCCATCCGTCGCCGCCCTCAGGAAAGCCCGGTAGTCGCTCCCGGACCAGTGCACGTCCTCGACCAGCCACACCTCGAGGCCGGCGCCGAGGGCTGCGAGCCCCGTTGACCAAGCGGTAAAGCGGGCCGACCGACGAGCTTCCGCCTCTCCGTCTTCCGTCTCGCCCTCCGATGCTCCGCGAAGCGCGGCCAGCTCGGCCGCGACGACCGCCGCCCGCTCGTCGCCGAGCGCGCGCGCCAGCGCCTTGCGAAACGTCTCGTCATCGAAGAGACCCGCGCCCGCAATGGCGTCCTCGACGAGATCGACGACGGGACTGAAGGGCGCAAGCGTGTCCGGTCGGACGCGGGCTCGGCGGAGCGCCGCTCCGCGCCGGGACGCGAGCTTCGCGACCTCGTCGAGCAGCCGGGACTTGCCCGTGCCCGGAGGTGCGATGACGGTCAGGCGACGCGCGGCGCCGGCGGCGCATTCCTCGAGGGCGGCTGCCACGAGGGAAAGCTCTTCGTCGCGACCGATCGTGGACGCCCTGAGCGCGCCCATCGCCCGCTCGCGCTCCGGCTCGGGAAGGAGGGCCAATGCGCGAGCTGTCCGCACCGACTCCGCCTTGCCCTTGAGCTCGAGCTCGCTCACATCGTCGAGCTCGACGATGTGAGCGACGGCCAAGGCCGTCTCTGGGCCGAGCAACACACAGTTCAGGGGCGCAGCCGCCTGGAGGCGGGCGGCGGTGTTGACGACGTCGCCCGTGACCATAGCCTCGCCGGCTGCGGGCGCCGGATGCACCACAGCCTCGCCCGTGTTCACACCGACCCGAACGTGCAGCGCTCCGGCTTCGAGCCCCACCCGGGCAGCGAGCTGCTCGATCGCACCGACGACGGCCAGCCCGCACCGTACCCCGCTCTCCGCGTCGTGCTCGCCGGCGCTCGGGACACCGAAGACGGCAACGGCTGCGTCGCCGATGAACTTCTCCAACGTTCCGCCGTGCCGGGTGACCGCATGACGTATGGCCTCGAAGTAGGCGTTCTGCACGATCGCCACGTCCTCGGCGTCCAGCCGCTCGGAGAGCGACGTGAAGCCCGCGAGATCACAGAACATGACGGTGACGATCCTCCGCTCGAGCTCACCATGCACGGGCTTTCCGGACATGCCGTGTCGCGCTACAGGCCGAGCCGCTCGAGCATCTTCGGGTCTCGGCGCCACTTCGGGCGCACCTTGACCACGAGCTCGAGAAACACTCGATGGCCGACAAGCGCCTCGACCTCGGGCCGAGCGCGCGTCCCTATCTGTCGCACCATCGCCCCGCGCTTCCCGACGAGGATCCCCTTCTGCGACTCGGTCTCGACGTAGACGATCGCGCGCACGACCCTCTCTTCCATCTCGTCGACCTCGACCAGAAGCGCGTGAGGAACCTCTTCCCGGGTCAAGTGGAGTGCCTTCTCGCGGATCACTTCCGCCACGCGCTCCTCCACCGTCAGGTCAGTGGTCTGCTCGAGCCCGAAGTAGGCAGGGCCGTCGGGAAGAAGCGACACGAGATCGTCGCGGAGCTCGCCGACACCCTCCTTCGTCTTCGCGCTGACCGGGTGGAGCGCGTGGAAGTCGCCGAGTCTCGCTGCGGTTTGCATCTGCGAGAAGACGTGGCCGTGCTTCAGACGGTCGATCTTGTTGAGCGCGATCACAACCGGCTTATCGAGCCCGAAGACGCGTCGCGCGACGAAGTTGTCCCCCGCCCCGATCCGCTCGCGGGCATCGACGACGAGGAGCACGGCGTCGACGTCCTCGAACGACGAGTCGACCGTCTGCTGCATGCGCGCTGTAAGCGCGTCCATCGGGCGTTGAAAGCCGGGGAGATCAGCAAGGGCGAGCTGATAGTCCGGCCCGTTCGCGACGCCGAAGAGCCGTCGTCGCGTGGTGTTGGGCACTGTCGACGTGATCGCGACCTTCTCGCCGCAGAGAGCGTTCACGAGCGTGGACTTGCCGACGTTCGGGCGGCCCGCGACTACGACGATCCCACTCTTCACAGCCGCCTTCCCACGGGGCACCCCATCCCACCACCCACTGCGATCGTATCGAGCAAATGCATACGGATGGGATACCGCTTCGTGCCGAAAGCGTGCCGATCGCTCCCCAGGCCAAGACGCGATCTCACGGAAGATCCGACGCCTCGAATGACTCGGGCAAGAGCTCGTCGGGAGTCATCGTCACGACGCGGCCACCGTTGCGGAAGACAACGCGGCCGACGCCCATCTCGAGCAGCCACTGGCGGCAGCCGCCGCAGGGCGAGGCAGTGATCGCCGCGACAACGAAGTCCCCCGGGCGGTACCCCTCGGCGATAGCGCGCGCGAACGCGGTGCGCTCCGCGCAGACGCCGAGCGGATACGCGGCGTTCTCGACGTTTACGCCCTCGAGCACACGCCCGTCCTTCGCGAGGACTACGCAGCCGACGTGGAACCCGGAGTACGGGGCGTATGCCCGCGCAGCCGCGGCGTCGGCGAGCACCAGAAGCTCAGAGTCGGACACGGAGCTCATCCGAACGCCTGGAAGAGGAAAAGTGTGACCAGGGCACCGAGCGCACCACCGCTCGCCACCTCGGAGGCGGAGTGCACCCCGGTCTCGACGCGGGTCTGAGCCACGAGCAGCGCCATGATGAAGGTCAGCGACGAGATCAGGAACCGTTGAGACGAGTCGTCGAGGACGAGCGTCGCGGCCATCCAAGCTGCGAAGGCAACGGCAGCGTGGCCGGACGGAAGCCCGCCGCGGAGCGGCGTTCCCCGTCCCGTGTACGCCTTCACGGCGATAACAATGATCACCGTGAGCGCGAGCGAGACGAGCGTCAGCTCCGCCGGCGCGTTGCTCAGGCGGTCGAGGAACCGCGAGCTGCGGTCGGCGACCTCGCCGGAGAAGACGAGATAGCCGACGGCGAGCGCGTTCAGGGTCGCGATCAGCACTGCGCCCGCGGCGATATCCTTCGCGAGCTTCGCCATCGGGTCGAACGAGGTCGAAGCGACATCCACGGCCGCCTCGATGGCGGTGTTGACGAGCTCGGCCACGAGCACGAAGGTGATCGCGAGCAGGAGCACGATCAGCTCGAGCTTGCTCACGCCGAACGCGAGCGCAGCAACGAGCACGGCAGCGGCGATGGAGAAGTGGATCCAGAGATTTCGTTGCGTGCGGAGCGCATGGATGACTCCTTCAGCTGCGTGATTGAAGCTGTGGAAGAGCGATTGGCTTCGTTGAGGCGTCATCGGGTGGCGTGAACCCGCTCCCGTGCCGACATCTCGTCTCCGTGGTCGTACCCGAGCAGGTGCAGGAGCCCGTGCACGAGCGGTTCGCGCCACTCCTCACCCACGATCTCGGGGCAGAGCACGATGTCGCCGAGCGCACGGGGAACTCCTGCGGGCAGGGCCTCTCGACCATCGAGAGGAAACGACAGAACGTCGGTCGCCTCGTCGATCCCGAGGTGGTCGCGCTTGAGCACGCGCATCTCGTCGGACGCGACGAACACGATCCCGAGCTCGCCGTCCTCGATGCCCTCCGCCTCGAGCACCAGGCGCGCGAGATCTGCCGCCTCTCCCTCGCCGACCTTGCCGCCACTCCGATTCTGCGTCTCGACCACGATCACGCGGCGAGCCTCACCGGCTCCGGGCGGTCCCGGTCTCCTCGGCATGGCGCTTGTAAGCCTCGACGATCCGCTGGACGAGCTTGTGCCGGACGACGTCCTCGTTTCCGAACTCGACGAAGCCGATGCCGTCGATGTCCGCCAGGATCTGTCGCACCTGGATCAGCCCGGAGGCCTGCTCGCGGGGCAGGTCGATCTGCGTGATGTCGCCCGTCACGACCATCTTCGAGCCGAACCCGAGCCGCGTCAGGAACATCTGCATCTGCTCCGGCGAGGTGTTCTGCGCTTCGTCGAGGACGATGAACGAGTCGTTGAGCGTGCGCCCGCGCATGAACGCCAGCGGCGCGACCTCGATCGTCCCGCGCTCCATGTACCCGGCGAGCCGCTCGGCCTCGATCATGTCGTACAACGCGTCATAGAGCGGCCGCAGGTAGGGGTCGACCTTGGCGAGTATGTCGCCGGGGAGGAAGCCGAGCCGTTCGCCCGCCTCGACCGCGGGACGCGTAAGGATGATCCGCCCGACAGTGCCTTCGGAGAGCGCGGAGACCGCCAGCGCCATCGCGAGGTACGTCTTGCCCGTGCCTGCGGGGCCCACCGCGAATGTCACCGTGCGGTTGCGGATCTCGTCGACGTAGCGCTTCTGGTTGACGGTCTTCGGGGAGATCTTCTTGCCGCGGTGGCTCCAGACGACGTCCTCGAAGACGTCGCGTACGTCCTCCGCCTGGTCGAGCGCCGCGACTACGGTGCCGATCGTGTCGGGGCCGATCTGATGTCCCCCCTCGACGAGCTCGACGAGCTCGACGACGACTGCACGCGCGGCCGCCACGTGCGAGTCGTCACCGCCGAGCGTTAGCCGGTTCCCGCGCAGCGCGATCGTGCAGCCGAGCCGCTCGCGGAGCGAGTCGAGAACACGGTCTTCGACCCCCGCGAGCTCGGCGGCCACCTCGTTCGATACGTCGAGCACCTGTTGCACGGCCTCAGTGTAGGGGCGAGATATATCTCGCCCTACGACCGCAGAAGCCGTCGAGACGGGGTCAGGCGAGCTTTTCCTTGACGAGCTGCGAGACGGTGGAGCCGTCGGCGCGGCCCGACACCTGGTGCATGACGCCGGCCATGACGCGGCCCTGGTCGCGGATGCTCGTAGCGCCGACCTCGGAGATCACGTCGTCGATGATCTCCTCGAGCTCGTCCTCGGAGAGCGGCTCGGGCATGAACTCCTCGAGGACCTCGAGCTCGTACTCCTCGTCCTCGGCCTGCTCCTCACGGCCGCCTGAGCGGAACGCTTCCGCCGCCTCCAGCCGCCGCTTGCGCTCACGCTGGAGCACCTGCAGCTCCTCATCGTCGGAGAGCGTGCGCTCGAGCTCCTTCTCGGCGTTGCGAAGCGCGTTCAGGAGGAGACTGAGCGCGTCGCGCCGGTCGGCATCGCGCGCGAGCCGCGCGGCCTTCAGCTCCTCCTCGATCGTCGCGATGAGGCTCATGCGCGCCCCTGGCCGGCTGCGGCTCCCGCCGGGCAGCTCTTCGGGGCCCCCAGGAAGTGCGCAGCACTTTCTGGGGTTGAGAGCCCGGCTCCGCCGCGGCCTGACG
>JBBDMN010000025.1:0-1544 GCA_040878305.1 Gaiellaceae bacterium | reverse complement strand
CAGGACCTGGTTCGCCGGCCGGATGAGGACGAGAGCGGCGATTCCGGCCCCGAGCGCCGCGAACCGCCACGTCGAAGGTCGTTCGAGCGTGCGCGCGAGGCCGAGCGCCCACACCGCGAGAGCCGTGGCGAAGATCGCGTCGCTCGAGGCCTGGTGAAAGAGCGTGGCGTAGGCGGGATAGATGAGAAGGAGCAACGCGGTCAAGAGAGCCGGGAGCCGGCCGAACGTGAGCGCGGTTGCGCTCCAGGCGACGATCGAGACGGCGTAGAGGACGCCGAGCGCGACCTCGAGGAGCACGCTTCCTCCGAGATCCAGCGGAACCCCCAGGACGAGCGGCGTGAGCGGCGTTCGGAAGAGCTGCAGCGACTCGAGCGGAGGGTTCGTCTCGAAGAGCTGGAGGTAGAATGCGAGGTAGTCCCAGGTGTCGCGCCCTTTGGCTATCGGCCACCCGAGCGCGGCGAACCAGAACCCGGCCGTCGCGAGCACGAAGAGGACGGCCGCGGCTCTTCGTGTCGGGACGAAGGCGTCGAGCCTCCGCCAGGCGGAGCTCACGACCGGAGGCCTCGTCGGGCTGCGCCTCGAACACGTGTCAACGTGTTGCGCTCGAGCCTGCCGACGCGACTCTCGAGCTCCTCGACACGGGAGCCGAGAGCGAGGGCGAAGTCCGACTCCTCGAGCGCCGTCGATTCCGCCGCGTATTGCGCCGCTTCGGTCACGTCGAGCCGACCGAAGCCCGAAACCCCTTGCAACAGACTGTTACTAGCGTTGTCTCCTGCCGCAGAGGAGGATTCGGAGTCGCCGAACCCGAGCCCGCGGAGAGCGTCTCGGAGCCGAGTGTCCAGCGCATACGTCCCGTCGTCGAGACCGCGCTCGAGCTCCTCGTCGTCCACGACGAGCGGCTCGTAGAATTCCTCGAGCCGACCGGCCCGGTATGCGCGGTACGCCTCGGCCATGTGGTTCGGGATTCCCTTCTCGGCGTTCTTCTCGAGCGCGACGAACTGGGTTACGTACTTCCGCACGCTGTGCGCAAGGGAGCGGACGGGGAAGTGCAGGATCTCGATCGGATACCAGCCCCGAAGCGGCAGGAGGCCCTCGCCGAAGGCCTCGTGGTTCCCGCGCCCGATGCGGACATCAGCTACGGCTCGATGGCCCGACTTCGAGTGGGTGCTCAGTGGGTGGTGGTGGAAGGCGGGCGTACAGAGCCGGGCCGTCATCCGCTCGGCGAACAGGCGGTCGTCGTCAGGCCGGGGCACGAAGTTGCGCCACGCGCCGCGTACGACGCCGTACCGCTCCGGCACGACGGCAAGCACGTCCTTGAGGCCCGACCCCTGCGGCCACCAGAACTCGTCGGCATCCGCGTTCAGCACCCAGTCGGCGCTGAGCTCGGTCGCCGCGAGCCGCGCCATCCGGGTTACCCATTCGCTCTGGCGGAGATCGTCTCCGGGCTCACGGATTAGATGGAGGTGGCCTTCGCGCTCATAGCGCTCCAGGATCTCGGTCGTCCCGTCCTCGGAGCGGTTGTCCGTGGCGACCACGAAGTCGAC
>JBBDMN010000024.1:6301-8243 GCA_040878305.1 Gaiellaceae bacterium | reverse complement strand
CGCCCTGGGGCGTCGACGTGCCGTGGGCGTTGATGTAGCCGACGCGCTCGGGCTCGAGGCGTGCACGCTCGAGGGCTGCCCTCATCATCTCGGCGACCCCGACGGACTCGGGATCGGGCTGTGCCATATGGTGCGCGTCGTTCGAGGTCCCGTAGGCCAGCACCTCGGCGTAGATCCGCGCTCCGCGCGCGCGAGCGTGCTCGAGCTCCTCGAGGAGGAGGACGCAGGCGCCCTCTCCCATCACGAACCCGGCTCGCGTCGCGTCGAACGGCCGCGAGGCCCGCGTCGGATCCTCTTCCTCGGCGACGAGCCCGCGCATGGCCGTAAAGCCCGCGAGGATCACCGGGTGCATGCACGACTCCGTGCCGCCGGCCAGGATGATGTCGGCGTCGCCGCGGCGGATCAGCTCGGCGCCCTCCCCCGTTGCGTGTGACCCTGTGGCGCAGGCGGAGACTGGCGCGTAGTTCGGCCCGCGCAGGCCCAGGTCGATCGCGATCTGGCCGGTCGCCGAGTCAACGAGGACGTTCGGCAGGAACCATGGGGAGACGCGCTCGTACCCTCGTTCTTTCAGCACCTCGTTCTGCGCGAGAACTCCCATGACCCCGCCGATGGCCGACCCGACGAGGATTCCGGCACGCGCCGGGTCGATGCCGTCGACACCCGAGTCCGCCCAGGCCTCGCGAGCTGCTGCGACCGCGAGGACGACGTTGCGCTCGAGCCGGCGCGCATCCTTTGGGCCGACGACGCTGACCGGGTCGAAGCCCTTGACCTCCGAGGCGATGCGAACCGGATACCCGGTCGCGTCGAACGCGCGGATCCAGTCGACGCCGCTTCGCCCCGCGACCGCCGCCTCCCACGTCGAGCGCGCGTCGAGCCCGAGCGGGGTGACGGCTCCGAGCCCGGTGACGACGACGCGGCGCATGAGAGCGAGAGCGTAGTAGCTTGAGGCGGTGGCCCGCCCGCGCCGTCGACAATCGACCGAGCCGGTCGAGCGCCCGCCTGAGCTCGACTCGTCGGTCCCTTTCCCGCCGATGGAGGCGGAGCTCGTCCGCGAGCTTCCCGAAGCCGACGGCTGGCAGTACGAGCCGAAATGGGACGGCTTTCGCGGTCTCCTCGAGAACACGAGCGGCGAGCTCCGGCTCTGGTCGCGCAACGCGCGACCGCTTCTTCGCTACTTCCCCGAGCTCCAGCCGCTCGGGAAGCTGCTGCCGCCCGACTCGGCGCTCGACGGCGAGATCGTGATCGCGCGCGACGGCGTCCTCGACTTCGACGCGATGCAGACGCGCCTTCATCCGGCCGAGAGCAGGATCAACAAGCTCTCGGCCGAGATCCCTGCTCAATTCATCGCCTTCGACGTCCTCGTCTGGAAGGACGAGAAGATCTGGCCCGAGCCGCTCTCGACGAGGCGGCGCGAGCTCGAGCGCAAGGCGAAGCGGTTCTCGCTCTCGCCCGCAACGACCGACCGGAGCGAGGCTCTTGAATGGCTCGACCGTTTCGAGGCAATCGGCCTCGACGGCGTCGTCGCCAAGCGCCTCGAGCTTCCCTACCTCCCGGGCTCCCGCCAGGGCGTCGTCAAGGTGAAGCCGGAGAAGACCGCCGACTGCGTCGTCGTCGGTCTGCGTTGGAAGTCGCGCCCCGACCGGATCGCTACGCTCCTTCTCGGGCTCTACGACGACAAGGGTGAGATCGACTACGTCGGCTCGGCCGCCGTCGCACCTGCACGGCACGAGCAGATCGCCGAGCGCGTGCTGCCGCTCCTCGACAATGCTCCCGACCGTCGCTTCTCGGAGCCGAACCGCTGGGGAGGCGGCGAGCTCGAGGAGTCGGCCGTCCGGCCAGAGCTCGTCGTCGAGGTGCGCTACGACAAGGTGCAGTCGAACCGCTTCCGCCACGGGACGAAGCTCATCCGCTTCCGCGACGACAAAGACCCGGCGCAGTGCAC
>JBBDMN010000024.1:0-6201 GCA_040878305.1 Gaiellaceae bacterium | reverse complement strand
CCTTCCTTCTCCTCCCGCTCGACCCATTCGAGCAGGACCCGGAGGTCGCAAACGGCGTCGTCCATGCCTGCGTGGAGATCGCCGAGCTCTGCGAAGCGCTTCGGCATCGTCGTCATCGTGAAGTCCTCGGTCTCGACTTCGGGCAGCTCGTCCCAGCTGACGGGAGCCGAGACCGCCGCATCCGCACGTGCGCGCACCGAGTAGGCGGAAGCGACGGTGCGGTCGCGCGCGTTCTGGTTGTAGTCGATGAACACGCGCCGGCCGCGCTCCTCCTTCCACCAGGCCGTGGTGACCTTCTTCGGCAGGCGCCGCTCGATCTCGCGCGCGAAGGCAAGTGCCGCCCGACGTACGACGGGAAACTCCCAGCGAGGCTCGATCCGGCAGAAGACGTGGACGCCGCGGTTCCCTGACGTCTTCGGCCACCCGACGTAGGCCATCTCGTCCAGAACCTCACGGACGAGGGCGGCCACACGCTTGGCATCCTTGAAGGTGGTACCCGGCTGGGGATCGATATCGATGCGCAGCTCGTCCGGATGCTCTGTATCAACGCGCCGCGAGGGCCAGGGGTGGAAGTCGACGACCGCAAGGTTCGCCGCCCACACGACCTGCGCGAGCTCGGTGACGCAGAGCTCGTCGGCGTGGCGGCCCGACGGGAAGGTCACGCGCGCGGCGTCTACCCAGTCCGGACGCTTCTCCGGGACGCGCTTTTGGTAGATCTGCTCACCCCCTATCCCGTCCGGAAAGCGGCGGAGTTGCGTTGGTCGGTCGTACAGCGCGCGCACGATGCCGTCGCCGACCGAGATGTAGTACTCGGCGAGGTCGAGCTTCGTCTTCTTCGCCTTCGGGAAAAGAACCTTGTCCGGGTTCGTGACCTTGACGACCCGCTCCCCTACCTCGAGTTCGACGAATGGGCTCGCCACGGGCGTCACGCTAGACGAGACCCGCGGTGGTACGCTCGCCGCGCCTTTCCCGAACTAGGAGGAGTGGATCCGCAATGCGCACGGTTCTCTTCGGTCTCGCCCTCGCGTCACTCGCCCTCGCGCTCGCAGCGACCGCGACAGGTAGTCCCGAATCGCAGGCCCAGAGCGGTTCCTGCGCGAAAGCGAACCTCAACCTGATCGAGGACGGACGGCTCACGCTCGGCACGGACAACCCAGCATTCCCTCCCTGGTGGGGAGGCGGCCAGACGCGCAAGCCTTGGAAGATCTCGAACCCGTACAGCGGCCAGGGCTACGAGTCTGCCGTCGCATATGCGGTCGCCCGGCAGCTCGGCTTCAGCAAGCGCCAGGTCGAGTGGAGGGCCGTCCCGTTCGCTCAGTCGTATCGTCCGGGAGACAAGAACTTCGACTTCTACATGGCCCAGGTGTCGTTCACGCCGGCACGCGAGAAGGTGGTCGATTTCTCGAATGCGTACTACTTCGTGAACCAGGCGCTCGTCGGGCGCGAGGGAACGGCGATCGCGCGCGCGAAGTCGATCTCAGCGCTCAGGTCGTACCGATTCGGCGCCCAGCTCGGGACGACGAGCTACCAGTACATCGTCGACCACATCAAGCCGTCGTCACGGCCCCTCGCCTACGACACAAACGACCTCGCGGTGCAGGCGCTGAAGAACGGGCAGATCGACGGGATCGTCGTCGACCTGCCGACCGCCTTCTTCGTCACCGCCGTCCAGGTCGACGACGGAGTCATCGTGGGCCAGTTCCCGAATCGCGGCAGCAAGGAGCGCTTCGGCATGGTCTTCGAGCAGGAGAATACGCTCAAGCGCTGCGTCAACAGCGCGTTGAACCGGCTCTGGGCGAACGGGACGATCAAGGCGATCCAGACCCGCTGGCTCGCGAGAGTCGGCGGCGCCCCCGTCCTCAGGTAAGCACTGGAGAACGACCGCCGCTCCAAGATCCTGAGCACCGCGACCCCCCGCCCCGGACCGGGGCGGGGGGCGCTCGTCGCAGTCGCGAGCACCGTCCTCTTCTTCGGCGTTCTTGCGTTCCTTGCCACGAAGGCTCCCGGCTGGGACCGCTTCAGGGCCTACTTCTTCGACTGGGCGCTCTATCGCGAGTCGTTCCCGGAGATCGCCGACGCGTTTCTCCTGAACGTGAGGATCTTCCTGATCGCCGAGGCGATCATCCTCGTCACCGCGCTCGGGCTCGCCGTCCTCCGCAGCCTTCCAGGACCCGTGTTCTTCCCGGTGCGCGCGCTCGCGATCGTCTATGCCGACTTTTTCCGTGGCGTCCCGACGATCCTCGTCATCCTCATGCTCGGAACGGGAATGCCCGCTCTCGACATCGACTGGATGCCGAAATCGCAGGTCTTCTGGGCGGTCGTCTCGCTCGTCCTCGTCTACACCGCGTACGTGTCCGAGGTGTACCGGGCCGGTATCGAGTCCGTACACCCGAGTCAGGATGCCGCCGCGCGTTCGCTCGGCCTGAGTCGCTTCCAGTCGCTCCGCTTCGTCGTGATCCCGCAGGCGGTCCGCCGGGTCGTCCCCCCTCTCCTGAACGACTTCATCGGGCTCCAGAAGGACACGGCACTCGTAAGCGTGCTTGGCGTCGTCGAGGTGTTGCGCCAGACCCAGATCAACGAAGCCGCGGCGTTCAACGGCACCTACTACCTCGTCGCGGCGACATTGTTCGTTGCGATCACGATCCCGCTCGCGCGGTTGACCGACTGGCTCGTCGCGCGCGACAGGCGCAGACGACAGGCCGCGGGGGTGGCCGCGTGACCGAGCCGACGCTCCGCGTCGAGGAGCTCCAAAAGTCGTTCGGAAAGCTCGAGGTGCTCCGCGGGATCGACCTCGAGCTCGCCGAGCACGAGGTCGTATGCTTAATCGGCGCGTCGGGCTCCGGCAAGTCGACGCTCCTTCGCTGCGTGAACTTGCTCGAGCCCGTCGACGCCGGGAGGATCGTGCTGCGCGGCGAGGAGATCACCGCGCGCCGCGTGGACGTCAACCGCGTCCGGCGCGGGATCGGGATCGTTTTCCAGGCCTTCAACCTCTTCCCGCACATGTCCGTGCTCGACAACGTGACTCTCGGCCCCCGGAAGGCGCTCGGACTCTCGAGAGCGGAGGCCGAGCAGCGGGCGACCGAGCTTCTCCGGCGTTTCGGGCTCCAGGACAAGCGCACCGACTATCCCGACCGGCTCTCCGGCGGGCAGCAGCAACGGGTCGCCATCGTGCGCGCGCTCGCGATGCAACCGGGGCTCCTTCTCCTCGACGAGGTGACGAGCGCCCTCGACCCCGAGCTCGTCGCGGAGGTGCTCGAGGTTATCCGCGAGCTCGCCGCAGAGGGCATGACGATGCTGATCGCAACGCACGAGATGAGCTTTGCCCGCGATGTCGCGCATCGGATCTGCTTCCTCGACGGCGGCGTGATTCTCGAGGAAGGCGCACCGAATCAGATCTTCGGGGCGCCGCGAGAGCCGCGAACGCAGCAGTTCCTGCAGCGAATCGTCGAAGCCGGGCGCCTGTAACCGCATAACCGTGCGCCTGTGGACAAACTTTCACGCTTTTGTCGTCTTAACAGTGCCAGGCACTGTAAAGAGCCGCGCCGGCGTGGAATGGAGCGGCGCCGGCGAGCCGCGTATCGTTCCGGATGTGATCGAAGAGTCGCGTAGCGTCGACGCCTCGCTCGAGCCACTCGACGAGTTCGTAGTCGTCCAGCCCGTATCGGACGAGTCGGAGACCCGTGCCGGCCTCATCCTCCCGGCGTCGGCGACCGAGGCGGCGCCATGCCGAAGTGGCATCGTCACCGCGGTCGGCGCCGACGCGAGCGGCGTCGAAGCCGGAGACAAGGTGCTCTATCCGCGTGACGCCGGCTACGACGTGCGGCTCGGCAGGATTGAGGTGAAGGTCCTGAAGCGCGAAGATCTGATCGCCCGGATCCACGACTAGACGGGCGACTCGTGCACCGCCAGGACTTGCAGCTGCTCGTCGGTGCGGTGCTTCTCTCCGCGCTCGGGGACTGGCTCGCTCTGACCGCGCTCGCCCTCCACCTCGAGGAGACGACCGATTCCGGGCTCGCGGTGGCGGCGCTCTTCATCGCACTCTGGCTTCCGCTCGTCCTCTTCGCGGGGCCGGCCGGCCTTCTGGTCGACCGGTTCGATCCCCGGCGGGTAGTTGTCGTAGCGTCGGTCGCCCAAGCCGCAATCGTGGCGGTGCTGGCCTTCACGGGCTCGTTCGTCCCGATCCTCGCGCTCACGGCGCTTCTCGGAACCGCAAACGCGGTGAGTCAACCTGCCGAGTTCGCGCTCATCCCGCGGGTGGTCTCTGCGGAGCGACTCGGGATCGCGAACGCGCACGTCGAGACGGGTCGGTTCGTCGGCTTCGCCGCCGGACCAGTGCTCGGCGGCGTCCTCGCCGGCGTCGGAGGAACACAACTGCCGCTCCTCGTCGACGGTGCGAGCTTCCTCGTCATCGCGCTCGCGGTGATCCTTCTCCGGGAACGCGCGGGAATGACCGCCGAGGCGGCGACCGAAGAACCTCTCGGGCGGGCCCGAGACGGGATCGTCTTCCTCTCCCGCGACCGGACACTCCGGCTCGTCATGCTGGTGGCATTCGCCTCGCTTCTTTTCATGACGGCGTCCGCCCCAGCTGAGGTGTTCTTCGCGAAGGACTTCCTGGACGTCGGCGACGCGGGATTCGGCGCGTTGTGGAGCTGCTGGTTCCTGGGAATGGCCGTCGGCGGACTCCTGCTCGCGCGGCGGGTCCGCAGTGAAGCGCTCGCCGGGGCAGCGCTCGTCGCGATCGTCGTGCAGAGCCTAGGGCTCGCGCTGCCGACGCTCTGGCTTGTGTTCGCGCTCGCGCTCGCGTCCTACGTCGTCGGCGGCGCCGCCCACGGCACGAAAAACGTCCTCGTCCGGACGCTCATGCACGAGCGCGTCCCCGCGAGGCTCCACGGCCGTGCGTTCGCCGCCTACAACGGAGTCAGGAACGGAGCCGAGATGGTCGCACTCCTCCTCGGAGGACTCCTCATCGCAGCCATCGGTGCTCGCTGGACGCTTCTCATCGCAGGCGCCGCGCCGGCCGCGGCAGGTCTCGTGGGACTCGCCGCGTACAGGCGTCTCCGCGCCCGCGATCTCCCAGCGGTCGAGACCGCGTAACCGTCGAGGGAAACGAGGCGGAGAAGGAGGGATTCGAACCCTCGAGGCAGGGTTTTCCCCACCTAACGCCTTAGCAGGGCGCCGCCTTCAGCCACTCGGCCACTTCTCCGCGGGAGGCTCAGGATATCGGACTGCCCCGGCTTACCCTGAAGGGCGAGGGCAAGCGAAGGTGGCTACGCTTACCCGCTCGGAGGGGTGCCGGAGCGGTCGAACGGGGCGGTCTCGAAAACCGTTAGACGTGCAAGCGTCTCGAGGGTTCAAATCCCTCCCCCTCCGCCTTCCCCATGCGGGATTCCGTGTCAAGCCGTTTGCACAAGCGGAAACGAACGGTCTCGGCAACCGCTCCGTCCAGTCCACCGTAGTCCACCGAGGTCCGCGACAGTCCATTGCCAACCGTGCTCACTGGCGAACGACTGGCGCACGGGACCGAGGGGTTCGGAGCGCCCGCCTGTTGCCCGTTGAGGCACGGAGACAAGCGTCGCATGGGAGCCACGCGGGGCTGACTCGGCCGCCCACGCCCACACGCGCCCCCAACCGCAACGCTTGTGTCGCTAGTGACGTGCGCTGCGTGCTCGCGCATGATGACGCCTGTGCGGCCCGATCTCCCCTCCGGCACCGTCACCTTCCTCTTCACCGATGTCGAGAGCTCGACTCGCCTGCTGCGCGAGCTCGGGGCTGAGGCCTACGCCGAGGCGCTCGCCGAGCATCGCCGTGTCATTCGCGAGACGTGCGCTGCCGAAGGCGGGGTCGAGGTGGACACGCAGGGCGATGCGTTCTTCTTCGCCTTCCCTAGCGCACCGGGAGGAGTCGCCGCTGGTGGGAGGATGACCGAGGCGCTCACATCCGGCCCCATCCATGTTCGGGTCGGGCTGCATACAGGCTCGCCCCTGCTGACCGAGGAGGGCTACGTCGGAGACGACGTGCACTTCGCGGCCAGAGTGGCCTCCGCCGGCCACGGCGGCCAGGTCGTGCTCTCGGCTGCGACCGCGCAGCTCGTGGAGCTCGAGCTCACGGACCTGGGTGAGCACCGGCTCAAGGATATCGAGCAGGCCGTCTCGATCTTCCAGCTCGGAGCCGGAAGCTTCCCGCCGCTCAAGACGATCTCGA
>JBBDMN010000023.1:0-1550 GCA_040878305.1 Gaiellaceae bacterium | reverse complement strand
AGGCCGACTCCGGTTGACGGACTCCCGTTCGGGGAGACGGAGATGTAGCCCGGGAGATACGGACCGGCGTACTCCGAACGGTTTACGAAGGTGTGGACGTTGTCCCCGTACGTCGCGATCGTCGCGAGCTCGACGCGACCCGAGTCGTCCTCGACCCAGTGAGGCTCGGTGATTCCGCGCGCACCGCGCTGGACGGCCTGGCGGTAGGCATGGGTTGCGTCGGGCACGGTCAGCGCGACGTCCTTGACGCTGTCGCCCTTCGTCGCTGCCCACTTGCAGATCTCGCTGTCGCCGCGGAGCCCGCTCGTCAAGACGAGGCGGATGTCTCCCTGCTCGAGGAGGTACGACGCGCGGTCGCGAACGCCCGTCTCCGGGCCCGCATACGCCGTGCGCGTGAAGCCGAACGCGCTCTCGTAGAAGAACGCCGCCTGCTTCGCGTTCCCCACCCAGAGCTCGAGGTGGTCCCAGCCGTCGATCGGCATGAAGTCGTGGTCGCTCATGTCTCCGATCGTAACTCAGGGTCTCGGTGGCTGGACGCGCGCCCGGAAGCGAACGACGACGATCCCGAGCGCGATCAGCACTCCGCCGACGACCTGGACCAGGCTCAGCGACTCGTCGAGGAGAAGCACGGCGAGGATCGCGGCGACGAACGGGAGCAGGTTGGCGAAGATGCTGGCGTGGGACGGCCCGACCCTCCCGATGGCCGTGAACCACAGCACGTTGGTCAGGACGAGCGGGAATACGATGGCGTACGCGAGCCCGAGCCAGACCTCCCAGCCGAGATTCCCGTACTGCTGGTCCGCGACCTGCGGAGCGCTGATCGCGAAAAGTGGAATCCACATGGCGATCAGCACGACCGCGCTGATGCGGTACGGCGAGTAGCTCCGCATGAGCGGGGCGATTCCCACGGAGTAGCCGGCCCAGGTCACGGCCATGCCGACTGCGAGAAGGTTTCCACCGAGATCGCCTGAGAGGTCTCCCCCCGAGCCGGCGGCAACGAGCGCGACCCCTCCGAACGAGACTGCAGCGGCGAGCCAGAAGCGGGGCGAGAGGCGCTCGACACCGGTCAGATGGGAGATGAGCACCGTGAACACCGGCGTCGTGCCGAGGATGAGGGCCGCGGTCGTCGCCGTCGTCAGCTCGAGCGCGTAGACGAAGCAGATCTGGTTGAGCAAGAGGGCGAAGATCGCGAGTGAGAGGAAGCGCCAGGCCGGCCAGCCCCGAACGGCGAGCGTCCGCTCGATCGCGATCGTAAGGGCCGCGAACAGCACGGTCGCGACCCCGTAGCGCACCGCCGCGTAGGCGAGCGGCTGGAAGCCGTGATCGAGCACGTACTTCGTCACCGGGAAGTTGAACGCCCACATGAGGACGGCGAGCGAGAGCAAAACATCGGTCGCCCCAGCCCGGTCGCGCATCTTCGGACGCTATCGAGCCGCCGCTCTTTACAGTGCCTGGCACTGTAAAGGTGACAAGTTCGCGCCGATCGCTCCACAGTTAGCCCGGATCCTTCATTAGCGCCGCCGCCACGCTCGCGGACGGCCGGGTGATGT
>JBBDMN010000022.1:0-8318 GCA_040878305.1 Gaiellaceae bacterium | reverse complement strand
CAGTCGCGGCGGCAGCCGAGTCGTCCTCGTAGAGGCGCGGCTTGATCGCCTCCGCATACCAATCGCAGAAGTCGTCGAAGGTCAGGTGGTAGAGCACGGCGGTCGACGCGGCCAGGTCGAACCGGCGCCACGCCTCCTCGAGCTCGGCGCGCGCGAGATCGATTCGCGCCACGATCCAGCGCTCCTCGAGGTCGTGCGGCACGAGCTCAGGCCGGACGCCCTCTGCGTTCTGCAAGATGAGCCGCGCGACGTTCCAGAGCTTGTTTGCGAGCTTGCGCCCCTCCTCGATGGCGCCGTACGAGAAGCGGACGTCCTGAGTGGACGAGACCTTGAGGAGGCCGTACCGCGTCGCGTCGGCGCCGTGCTCCTCGATGGGTTCCATCGGATCGATTCCGGTGCCGAGGCTCTTCGACATCCGGCGCCCCTCGGTGGGGTGAAGGAGCGTCGAGTGGATGATCACATCCGTGAACGGGACGTCGCCCATGAGCTCGAGTCCCGAGAAAATCATCCGGTTCTCCCAGAGCCGGATGATCTCGCGCGCGGTCGAGTTGACATCCCCGGGGTAGTAGCGAGCGAGCTCTGGAGTCTCGTCTGGCCAGCCAAGCGTCGCGAAGGGCCAAAGCGCCGAGGAGAACCACGTGTCGAGGACATCCGGGTCGCGCTCGAGTTCCGCCGAGTCGCATTTCGGGCATGCATCGGGCTCGTCGACCCGGACGGTGACGTGGCCGTCCGAGCAGTACCAGATCGGGAGCTGGTGCCCCCACCAGAGCTGGCGGGAGATGCACCAGTCGGGCGCCTCCTCGAGCGACGTGATCGCGAACCGGTGCTGCGACTCGGGGTGGTAGCGGACACGTCGCTCGAGCAGCGCAGCGATCGCCGGCTTCGCGAGGTCTTCCATCCGGCACCACCACTGCAGCGAGATGAGCGGCTCGATCCGGGAGTGGCAGCGCTCGCACGTCCCGACGGCGTGCCGGTACCGCTCGCGCTTCTCGACGACGCCTCGCTCATCAGCCCACGCGAGGACACGTGCGCCCGCCTCCTCCTGCGGCATTCCCGCGAGATCGCCCGCGTCGGCACTCATCCGACCGTCGAGGCCGATCACCATCGGCTCGGGGAGGCCCGCGTCGCGGCCGATCTCGAAATCCGTCGGATCGTGGCCCGGAGTGACCTTGACCGCGCCAGTGCCGAACCCGGGATCGACGCGCGCATCGGCGATCACGGGAACGCGGCGCTCGATGAAGGGAACGACGACCTCGCGACCGACGGCTGCCGCGTACCGCGCGTCCTCCGGATGCACCGCCACTGCAACATCGGCGAGGATCGTGGCCGGGCGGACCGTCGCGATCGAAATCCCGCTCTGCCCGTCGCCGTCCACGAAGGGGTAGCGAATCGTGACGAGCGTGTCGTCCAGGTCCACATGCTCAACTTCGAGATCGGATATCGCGGTCTGATGGAACGGGCACCAGTTGACGATGCGGTTGTCCCGGTAGATCCAGCCGCGCTCCCACAACCGCACGAAGAAAGTCATGACGGCGCGGACGTAGTCGTCGTCCATGGTGAAGCGCTCGCGTGAGTAGTCGAGCGACGCCCCCAGACGCCGGTACTGGCCCATGATCGTGCGGCCCGTCTTCTCTAGCCAGTCCCACGTTCGCTCCACGAATGCCTCGCGCCCGAGGTCGTGGCGCGTGAGCCCTTCCTTCGCGAGCTCCTTCTCGATCACGTTCTGGGTCGCGATCCCGGCGTGGTCGTAGCCCGGCTGCCAGAGCGTGTCGTACCCCTGCATCCGATGCCAACGGATGAGCACGTCCTGGATCGAGCCGTTCAATGCGTGGCCCATGTGCAGATCGCCCGTGACGTTGGGCGGCGGGACGCAGATGACGTAGGTCTCGTCGTGGCGGGCACCGGCTCCGGCGGCGTAGAGGCCCTCCTCTTCCCACATCTGCTGCCAGCGCGCTTCGACGCCTTCCGGCTTGTAGAGCGGATCCATGGCGGTGGAGTCTAGAAAGGAGCGGTCGCGGCGCTCGTCGCCTACGCGCGAGGGCGCCGCCGGGTTACCGGGGACAGCGAAGAGCCTTTGCCGTCGCGGCGCATGGCCGGGACAGTAGCAAATATCACATCTGATATCTTCATCATGTGACCGCAGGGGAGCTCCTTCGGGAGACGCGACGGCGTCACGGGTTGACACAGCGTCAGCTCGCCGCGCGGGCCCGCACTTCGCAGGCAGCAATCTCTCGGATCGAGCGTGACGTCGTCTCTCCCTCGGTGGCGACTCTGGCCGAGCTGCTCTGGCTCATGAACGAGGAGCTCGTGCTCGGTGCCGAGCCTGTCGACTGGGGTTTCGATCTCACTCTCAACAGGGCGCGACTCGCCATCTCGCCCGACGAACGGGTGCGGCGGGGAGTCGTGCACTCACGGCGCATGAACGAGATCAGGGGAGTCGCACAACGTGCCGGATCCTGAGTTCGATCCAGGGCCGATCTTCGAAACGCTCCTTCGACACGATGTGGACTTCGTCGTCATCGGCGGTCTCGCCGGAATTGCACACGGGTCCGCATACAACACGGAGGACGTCGACGTCGCCTACGAGCGATCCCAGGAGAACCTTTCGAGACTCGCTGATGCACTTGTGGAGCTCGGCGCGACGCTCCGGGGAGCGCCGCCTGGACTGCCGTTCCAGCTAGACGCGGAGACTCTAAGAGCGGGAATGAACTTCACGTTCGATACGCGGTTCGGCTCATTTGACATCCTTGGCGAGCCTTCGGGAGCTCCGCGCTATGAAGAGCTGAGCAAAGCCGGTTCGTCTGAATCTCTCTGGGGCATCACGATTCGCGTCGCCTCGCTCGACCATCTCATCGCGATGAAGGAGGCGGCTGCGCGCCCACGCGATCTGACGATGGCAGCTGAGTATCGGACGATCGCCGACTTGCGCCGCACCCGCGGTGAGGAGAGTTAGTAGAGAACGAGGATCGTGCTCGTCGCGTGGGCGCAGAGCCGTCCCGCGCCGTCTTCGATCCGCGCTTCCGTCGTCACCACGGTGCGTCCCGGATGAACCACGCTGCCGACACAACGCACGAGACCCGTGTCCTTCGTGAGCGCCCGCGTGAAGTTCGCCTTCAGCTCGAGCGTCGTCCAGCCGACGAGCGGGTCGAGCGTCGTCACGAATGCGCAGCCCATCGCGGAGTCGAGGAGCGTGGCCGCGAGTCCGGCGTGGACGGTCCCGATCGGGTTGTAGTGGAACTCGGCAGGCTCGCACTCGAAGACGACTCGTCCGCGCTCGACCTCCACGAGGCGGAAGTCGAGGGTCTGCGCGATCGGCGGTGGAGGGAGCTCGCCGTCGGCCATCTTGCGCATCGCCTCGAGCCCGGAAAGTCCGACGAACCGGTCGAGGGTCGCCAGCGGGTCGTCCCACGAGTACGTGCGAGTGCGCCCCTCGGTCACTCGCAGGAAGCTACCGGCCGACCGCGTAACCCTGCATCCCGCGCGGGTTCGCCGCCGCCTTCAAGAGCCCGTCGGGCTCACGCGCGACCGCGGTCACCCGGCCGAGCGACCAGGGAGGCCAGAGCGTGACGTCATGGCCTCGCCGTTGGAGATCGGCGACGGTACGCGAGCTCACACGCGCCTCGAGCGCCAGCGACTTCGGGACAAAGCCTCGCGGGTAGAAGGACGAGATCACGTGATCGGTGTGAAACTCCGGCGCGTCGATCGACGCCTGTAGGTCGAGACCGAGGTCGACGTGTCGAAGGAACGCATGCAGTGCCCATTGCTCTTGCTGGTCGCCGCCGGGTGTCCCCCACGCGAGATACGGCTTCCCGTCGCTGAGCGCCAACCCCGGCGAGAGCGTCGTCCGCGGCCGCGCGCCGGGACGGAGCGACGACGGCAGTCCCTCCTCGAGCCAGAGCATTTGTGCCCGCGTGCCGAGCGGCCAGCCGAGCGCGGGGATCACCGGCGAGCTCTGGAGCCAGCCGCCGCTGGGCGTTGCGGAGAGGACGTTTCCGAAGCGGTCGGCGACGTCGAGGTGGACAGTGCCCAGGCTCGGCTCGCCCGATCCCACGGTCGCGGTCGCCTCGGAGATGCGCGGGAGTCGCCCGAATCCGGGCTGGTACTCCTCCGACGCCTCGTCGCCGACGAGCGCGCGCCGGTCGTCCGAGTACTCGTCCGAGAGGAGGATGTCGAGACGTACGTCGGCGTCCCCGTAGAGTGCATCCCGGTCGGCGAACGCCAGCTTCGTGCACTCGGTGACGACGTGGATGAGCTCGGCTTCCGAGAGCTCGCCGAGATCGAAGCCCTGAAGCAGGGCGAGCTGTTGCAGCGCCACGGGGCCGGTTCCCCAAGCCCCCGTCTTGCATACGGTGAGCCCGCGATACTCGTACGTGGCCGCGGGCTCGAAGGTCGGCTCCCAGGCGGCGAGGTCGGCTCCCGTGAGCAAGCCGCCTTCGGCGGCGCAGAAGCGGTCGATCTCCTCTGCGACGAAGCCCTCGTAGAAGGCCGCGCGAGCCCGCTCGATCTCCTCCTCCCGCGAGCCGCCGCGGCTCTCGTCGACGATGCGCCTGTAGGTGGCGGCGAGCGCCGGGTTGCGGAAGAGCAAGCCGACCTCGGGAGGAGGGAGATAGAGATCGCGCGACCCCGGCCAAGTTGTGAGCAGCTCCTCGGTCCGGTCGATCGTCACCCTGATCCCGCGCACGAGGGGGAAGCCGTGCTCCGCGTACCCGATGGCGAGCTCCATGATGTCCGCGAGCCGCCAGGTCCCGAGCTCCCGGAGGAGAAGCAGCCACGCGCCGAACGAGCCAGGCACGCAGGCGGCGAGGACTCCGGTTCCGGGAACGAGCTCGTGGCCGAGGTCGCGAAAGCGCTCGACCGTCGCGGCGGCCGGTGCGACGCCCTGGCCGCAGAGGACGCGCACCTCGTCCCGCTCTGAGGAGTAGAAGATCGCCGGCACCTCGCCGCCGGGCCCATTCAGGTGCGGCTCCACGACCTGCAGCACGAACCCGGTCGCGACTGCGGCGTCGAACGCGTTCCCGCCGCGCTCGAGCACCGACATGCCCGCGCCCGAGGCGAGCCAGTGCGTGGACGCGACCATCCCGAAGGTGCCGCGCAGCTCGGGGCGCGTGGTGAACACGACGCCACTCTAATTGTGCGCAAGATCGGAATCCGCTCGCGCGGATTCCGATCGCGCGAAGATCCCTGAGGGCCGCCGCCTCGCGGCGGCTGCGCCTCCCTCGCCGGAGAACCGAACCCCGGACCTGCATAGTCTTTCCCCGTGCCGACGTGTACCCGCTGTGGCGAGGAGAATCCGGAGAGCGCGAGATTCTGCAGCGCGTGCGGCGCTTCTCTCGTCGAGCCGGGTCGTACTGGGGAGGAGCGACGAATCGTGTCCGTCCTCTTCGTCGACCTCGTCGGGTTCACGTCTCGCGCCGAGCGCCTCGATCCGGAGGACGTTCGCGATTTTCTCACTCCTTACCACGAGCGGGTGAAGGCCGAGGTGGAGCGGTTCGGCGGCTCGGTGGAGAAGTTCATCGGCGACGCCGTGATGGGCGTCTTCGGGGCGCCGACGGCATACGGCGACGACCCCGAGCGGGCGGTGCGCGCGGCGCTCTCCATTCGGGACTGGGCTGGGGAAGACGGCCTTCAACTTCGGATCGCCGTCAACACCGGCGAGGCGATCGTGAGCCTGGACGCGCGGCCAGGCTACGGCGAGGCCATGATCGTAGGGGACGTCGTCAACACCGCCGCGCGCCTCCAGACGGCTGCTCCCGTCGGGGGCGTGCTCGTCGGTGAGGAGACGTACGCCTCGACGCGTGCGCCGATCGAGTACCGCCCGGCTCCGCCGGTAGCGGCCAAAGGGAAGGAGATGCCGGTCCGCGCCTGGCTCGCGCTCAGAGCGGTGTCCCCAGTGGGCGAGCGGCCTCTTACCCGCGTCCCGATGGTCGGACGCGAGCGCGAGCTCGGCGTGCTGACCGGGATCTGGGAGCGCGTCGCAGACGAGCGCCGGCCGCATCTCGTGACCGCCTTCGGTCCGGCCGGAATCGGCAAGTCGCGCCTCGCGCTCGAGTTCTCGCAGGAGGTCGCGTCCCGCGACGGTCGCGTCATGAGGGGCCGCTCGACGCCGTACGGCGCGAGCAGCCCCTATAGCGCCTTCGCCCAGCTGGTGAAGCAGGTCGGCCAGGTCTTCGACAGCGACGAGCTGCCGGAAGCGCACGCCAAGCTCCGGACCGCGGTCGCCGATCTGGCGGGCCCAGACGAGGCTGACGAGCACGCCGGACACCTCGCGATTCTCATCGGGCTCGGAGGCGAAGGAGACGTCGCCGACCGCGAGACGCTCTTCTTCTCCGCCCGAGTGCTCGTCGAGTCGCTCGCCTCGCAGGGTCCCACGCTTCTCCTCTTCGAGGACATCCACTGGGCCGATACGAGCCTGCTCGACCTGCTCGAGGCGCTCGCCGCGCGCGTCCGCGATGTTCCGCTGCTGCTGCTCGCGCTGGCGAGACCCGAGCTGCTTTCCGAGCGACCCGGTTGGGGCGGCGGGCTTCCCGCCTACACGGCACTTCCCCTCGATCGGCTGTCAGACACGGCATCGAACGATCTAGCTGAGCAGCTACTCGCTCGGTCCGAAGCGGGCGACCGTGCGACAGCGGTGGCGGAAACTGCCGAGGGGAACCCCCTCTTCATCGAAGAGCTCGCGGCGTCGCTGGCGGAGGGTGGGACGGCAGAGTCAGGCGACCTTCCGACGAGCGTTCGGGCGATCGTCGCCGCCCGACTCGACGCCCTTCCGCCCGCCGAGCGCAGCGTGCTGGTCGACGCGTCGGCCGTCGGACGAGTCTTCTGGCGGGGCGCGCTCGCCCGGATGGCCTCGCGGGAGGACCTTTCCCGGCTCCTCGGCTCACTCGAGGAACGTGACCTCGTGCGTCGAGAAGCCGTGTCGCGCATCCAAGGGGACCAGCAGTTCGCGTTCAAGCACGCCCTGATCCACGAGGTCGCCTACCTGAGGCTTCCGCGTGCGGCGCGTCGTGAGCGGCACGCCGCCGTCGCCGCCTACCTGGAAGAGACGACCGGTGCCGTCGGCCAGTCGAACGAGGCGCTCGCGCACCACTGGCGCGAGGCTGGCGAGCACGAGCGTGCCGTCGATTGCCTACTCGTGGCGGCCGACCAGGCCGGTCGCGGATGGGCGAAAGAGCACGCTGTCGCGCTCTACCGTGCTGCGCTCGAGCTGGTCCCTGTGGACGACGAGAAACGGCGCCGGGACATCAGGCGCCGGCTGGCCGTCGCCATGCAGGCGCAGTTCCACGTCCCCGACGCGAAGCGCCTGCGTCCGAGCTAACCCATGACCCGCCGACGCTAGACCGGAATCCGCTAGCGCGGATTCCGGTCGCGCAAAAATCCCTGAAGGCGTCCGCTTCGCGGCCGCGGCGCCGCTTCACATCAAGCCGCTAACCCGGATCCTCGGTGAGCGGGAAGTCGTCCGGCGTGACGTCGCCCGCGATCTCGTAGATCACCTCGACGAAGTGGTCGCCAAGCCTCTGCGAGTGCTCGCGGACCATCTCCTCGTTCGGCGCCGAGTAGATACAGAACGATTTCGGCGTCCCGTCGCTGTCCAAGACGACGTGGCTGTGCTCCCACACGATCTCCGGGAAGCGGTGATGCCCGATCGCCTTGGAGCGGGTGGCAACCGTCGGCAGCGTGTCCATGTCGACGGTATAGGTCCGTTCGATCAGGTATCGAGGCATGCCGTGATCCTACGCGCTCGTCGGGCCCGAAATCTACGCAGACTCTTCGGCGAGCTCGTCGAGCTCGTCGGCCATCGCGCCAGCGCTCGTGACGAGCGTCGGCTTCTGGCGTTTCGAGATCGTCTCCTTCGTGATGACGCACTTCGTCACGTCAGTGCGCGACGGAAGCTCGAACATCACATCGAGGAGCGCGAGCTCGATGATCGAGCGGAGCCCCCGCGCACCGGTCTCCCGGGCGAGCGCGTGCTCGGAGATCTCCCAGAGCGCATCCTCGGTGAAGACGAGCTCGATCGAGTCGTAGGCGAAGAAGCGCTGGTACTGCTTCGTGAGCGCGTTCTTGGGCTCGGTGAGGATCTCGACGAGATCCTCCTTCGTGAGCTGGTGCACCGTCGAGATGACCGGGAGCCGCCCCACGAACTCGGGGATCAGGCCGAAGGACATCAGGTCCTCGGGCATGACCTGCGTGAGCATCTCGGCGCTCGCCTCGGAGTTTCGCGAGCGCACCTGGGCGCCAAAGCCGATCGTGTTGTGCCCGGTCCGGCGCTCGATGATCTTGTCGAGGCCGGCGAACGCGCCGCCGCAGATGAAGAGGATGTTCGT
>JBBDMN010000021.1:0-1560 GCA_040878305.1 Gaiellaceae bacterium | reverse complement strand
CCCGGCGACGGTGTTGACGAAGGAGAGGGGTCCACCGGTGCAGGTCGTGATCACCGGCAGACCACACGACATCGCCTCGAGGAACACCAGCCCGAAGGGCTCGTCGACCGAAGGGCCGACGAAGACGTCGGCACACGACAGCCCCAGCGGGAGCTCGTCGTGCCCGCGCCAACCGCTGAAGAAGACGCCATCCACGGCCAGCTCCCTCGCGACCGTGTACGGGTGCTCGCCCTCCCACTCCCCCGGCGATCCGCCCCAGATCAAGAGCGGCACCGGGGTCTCGAAGCGTGGCCGCGCCCGAGCGTAGGCTCGCACGAGGAGCGGGACGCGCTTGAAGCCGAGGTAGCGCCCGACGAACAGGAGAACAGGAAGCGGCGCGCCGTCGCGACTCGTGAACGCATCCAACGCCTCTAACGGGTAGCGGATGCTCCCGAGGAGCCCCGACTCGTCCCAGCCCTGGGGGTCGTCGACGAGCCAGTGGCGCAGCAGTTTGAGGCGCTCGTCGCGCGTGAGCGCCGAGCGGTCGAAGAGATCCGTATCGACGCCGTTAGGGATCACCTCGATCAGGTCGTCCGGGACCCCCAGGAGACGCACGGCCTCGGACGCATCGTGGGGCGAAATGCAGATGATGCGCCGGCTGTGCCTGGCAGACGCTTCGAGGCGAGAGGCCCAGTCTTTTCCGTACCGGTATCGGCTCAGATTCGTCCGCCGCAGCAGCTCGCGTTCCGTTTCAGGCAGGCGGCAGTCGGGCGGCACCTCACCTGACTCGACGGCGGCCGCAAGCCGGTCGAGACCCGTGCCCAGCGCGACAGCCACAGCGTCGAGGCGCCCGACGTGATCGAGCATCTTCAGGTCGGTGCCGTGCAGGTGGGTGACGAGCGCACGCTTTGGCCAAAGCCGAGCGGCGGCCTCGTGCATCGGCGTCAGGTGATGAAGGTGAATGACGTCGACGTGGTCGAAGCCCGCGCGCTCGAACACGCCCTCCCACGCCGACACCTGAGCCTTCGCCTGCTCCGGGCCCAGAGCGGCAAAGACAGGATCCGGCGCTCCCTCCCGATCCTCGAAGGAGCCGTGGAATGGAACCGGCCCCACGAGCTGATCCTCACCGCGCCCGAAGCGCTCAAGAGCGGGCGTGTAGTCCGCTACCTCGACGTGGAGTCCCTCGAAGAAGGTGGCAGCGTGCGTCTGGTCCCCGAGCGAGCCGAGCGACCCTGAGGCAAGCACAACCTCCCAGCCGGACTCCACGAGCGCGCGCGAGAGATACCGAGCAACCTGCGCCGAACCGCCGCGCGGGTAGAACATCAGGCCCATTCCCAGTCGTCTGCGTTGCCCGTTCAGTCGCGGAACCTCCTCCTAGTGCCCAGCCTTGCTGCGACAGGTAGTCGCAAAGCTCACGGAGCAGAGAAGCATCCCCCGACGCGAACACGCATCGACCCGCCCCCGATGGTGTCAGGCGCTTCTGCCAGAGGAAAGGGCGACGATCAGCGGCTCCTGGAGAGCGGCCGGTTGACGACTTGTCTACTTGCCGCGCGAGGTCTTCTTCGGTCGCTTGGGCTTTGC
>JBBDMN010000020.1:0-8390 GCA_040878305.1 Gaiellaceae bacterium | reverse complement strand
CTCTAAGCTCCAGCCATGGTCATCCGCCGCGGCGGCCCTCAGGACGTGCGGTTTCTCCGCGACATGCTGCATCACGCCTACTACTGGCGCGAGCGTGAGCCCGGCGAAGGACCTGGGCCGGTCGCGCTTTACGTCAAGGGTTGGGGGAGGCCCGGCGACACGGCGCTCATCGCTGTGGAGGACGGGTTTCCGGTCGGCGCGGCCTGGTACCGCCTCTTCGAGCGCGACCGTCCGGGCTATGGGTTTGTCGATGATCAGACGCCGGAGCTCGCTGTCGCGGTTGTCCCGAGCCGCCGAGGGCGCGGGATCGGCGACGCGCTCCTGAATGCCCTCTACGAGCGCGCCAAGGCCGACGGCCACGACGCGTTGAGCTTGAGCGTCGGCCGCGACAACGACGCTCTCCTCGCGTACTACGAGCACAAGCATGGCTTCACGCGCATCCACGAGGACGGCGGCGACAGCGTGACCATGCGCCGCGACCTGTAGGAGCCGGGCCTGCGCGGCTCATCCGATTAGGATTGGCCGCTATGGAAGTCGACGTAGCCGTCCTCGGCGGCGGGCCGGCCGGCTACACGGCGGCGATCCGTGCAGCCCAGCTCGGGGCCCGAGTCGCCTGCGTCGAGAAGGAGGCCGAGCTCGGCGGAACCTGCCTTCGCGTCGGCTGCATCCCGACGAAGGCCTGGGTTCAGACGGCGCATGCGCTCCATGCGGCGCGCGAGATAGCTCCGAAGCTCGGTGTTAGCGCCGGCGAGCCGACGCTCGACTTCGCGCGAGCCGGCGAATGGAAGGCCGCGGTCGTGAAGCAGATGACGGGAGGCGTCGCATCGCTCTTCAAGGCCAACGGCGTCGAATGGGTGCAGGGCGCCGGGCGCTTCCGCGACGCGAACACGATCGCCGTCGAGGGTGGGGAGGACGTCACCTTCAAGAGCGCGATCATCGCGACCGGCTCCTTCCCGATGCGCCCGCCCATCCCGGGGCTCGATTCGCCGCGGTGCATCGACTCGACGGGACTCCTCGCGCAAACCGAGGTTCCGAGACGGCTCGTCGTCCTCGGCGGCGGGATCATCGGCTGCGAGTTCGCGTCCATCTTCGAGCGCTTCGGGAGCGAGGTGACGGTCGTCGAGATGCTCCACTCGCTGATCCCGCAGGAGGACGTGGATGCGACGAAGGAGCTCGAGAAGGCTTTCACGAAACGGGGAATCGTCCTCCATCTCGGCAAGCAGTGCACGAAGGTCGAGGACACGGGGACGGGCCTCGTTGTCTACTTCGGCGAAGGTCAGACCGCCGAGTGCGACCTGATGCTCGTCTCCGTCGGGCGCGCGCCGCTCGTCCAGGGCATCGGTCTCGAGCAAGCGGGTGTCACCTTCGATCCTCGCACGGGAATCCAGACCGACGCGCACAGGCGGACGTCCGTTCCGCACATCTACGCCGGCGGCGATGTCGCGGGCTACTGGCAGCTGGCGCACACCGGCTTCCGGGAGGGTGAGATCGCCGCCGAGAACGCTCTCGGCCACGATGTGGAGATCGGCGATCCCGCCGTCCCCCGGCCGATCTACACCGATCCCGAGATTGCGGGCGTCGGGCTCACCGAGGCGGAGGCCCGCGAGCGTCACGGCGAGAACGTCGCGGTCGGCCGGTTCCCGTGGGTGGCGAACGCTCGCGCGGTCATGTCCGGGGAGACGACCGGGTGGGTCAAGTCGATCCACGAGACGACCTACGGCGAGCTCCTCGGCATCGTGATCGTCGGGCCGCACGCGACGGACCTGATCGGTTCAGGCGTCATCGCGCTCGACGCCGAGGCGACCGTGGAGACGATCGCGGACGGGATGGCGCCGCACCCGACCCTCTCGGAGGCGATCAAGGAGGCGGGCCTCGTCGCCCTCGAGCGCGCGATTCACCTACCCCCGAGGCGGAAGGCCTCCGCCTGAGTCGCACCCGGTTCGTTACCCTCCCGGGGTGAGCATGTTCAACAAACGAAACGCACTCGTCGGCTTCCTCGCGATCAAGGTGATCGAGCGGCGCCTACGTCGCCGCAAGCGCAATGCGCGTAAGGCGGTCGTCATCGGCAGCCTCGGGCTCCTCTCGCTCGGCGCACTCGTCGGGGTGGGTGCGATCCTCGTCAAGCGCCAGCGCGGCGAGGCCCAGCACCTCGAGGGGTACGCCGTCGCGGACGATATGGGCGAAGTCGCCGGGGAGCACGATACGGCCAGCTCGGAGCCGATTCCGGCGACGTGAGTCGTCGGCCGACTCCGAACCGCCGTTGATCCGCCCCGCCCTCGCGGGGCTCGTGCCGTACGAGCCCGGCAAGCCGGTGGAGGAAGTCCAGCGCGAGCTCGGGCTCGAGCGCGTGGTCAAGCTCGCGTCGAACGAGGGACCCTACGGGCCCTTCCCCGCTGCCCAGGAGGCGATCGAGCGCGCGTCGCTCGACCTGAACCGCTATCCCGACGCGGGTGCGTACCGGCTCCGCCAGGCGCTGGCGGGGCGCCACGGAGTACGATTCGAGGAGGTCACGGTCTGCGCAGGAGCCGATGCGGTCATCGGATACCTCGCGCTGGCGACGCTCGATCCGGGCGACGAGACCGTTACGGGGTGGCCTTCATTTCCCAGCTACGTGCTCGATCCTCTCAAGCTCGGCGCGGTACCCGTGCAGGTGCCGCTGCGCGACCACCGTTTCGATCTCGAGGCGATGCTCGACGCGATCACGAACCGCACGAAGCTTGTCTTCGTCGCGGCTCCGAACAACCCGACCGGGACGACGAGCACGCGTAGCGAGCTCGACGAGTACTTCGCTCGCGTGCCGCCGCATGTGCTCACCGTTCTCGATCAAGCGTATTTCGAGTACGTCGAGGACCCGGACTATCCGAACGCAATCGAGGAGTACGTGAAAGCCGGACATCGAGTCCTAGTACTTCGCACTTTCTCGAAGATCTACGGCCTCGCCGGGCTACGGGTCGGCTACGGAGTCGGCCCGGAGGAGGTCGTGACCGCGATCGGGAAGGTTCGGCGGGCATTCGACGTCACCTCCATGGGCCAGGAGGCTGCTCTCGCCAGCCTCGACGACACGGAGGAGGTGGCACGCCGCCGAGCGGCGAACCGCGAGGCCCGCGGCCTTCTCGAGGCCACACTTCGGGAGCACGGCCTCGAGCCCGCCGAACCGGCGGTCGCCAACTTCCTCTTTGTCCGCGTCGCTGAAGCGGAAGCGTTGAACGACGCTCTCCTGCGGAAGGGCGTGATCGTGCGCCCGCTGAGTCCCTTTGGTGCGCCGGACGCGCTCCGCATCACCGTAGGCACACCCGACGAGATCGCGTTTCTCGCGGACGCGCTGGCGTTGGTCGTACCTGCAACTCGCTCGTAGGCGCGAGGCATCTCGCGCTGGGCCGGGCATGCCTCGCCCGAGGTGGGGCGTCCCGCCCCTACGTCCGCTGGACCTATCTGTATCCTCCTTCGGAGGCGCCTTGGAGGCGCCTTCGGCTGTATGCGAACGACCCTGAAGAGAGGCCTCGGGCGCGCAGCGCCGCCGAACGGGAACGGAGCACCCGTTCTTCCTCCCGGCGCGCTCTCGCCCGTCAACGTCTATCGGCAGCCGCCGCCGCGGCCCCGCTCCCGCATGGCCGTCGTCGGCCAGGTGGCTCTCTGGCTCGGTCTTGGCTCGCTCGTGCTCGCCGCCGGAGCTGCCGGCGGCGCGTACCTCTACTTCCACGAGTCGGTCGCGGCGGTCGCGGCGAAGACGCCAGCGGTGAAGCGCGCGGCGCGCAAGCTCGACGTCCCGCTTCCCGGCCAGCCCGCCCTCGCGCTCGTGATCGGATACGACCATCGCCTCGAGGACGGAGAGGGCACGCCTTCTCGCTCGGACACGCTCATGCTCGTGCGCGCAGACCCCCAGACCGACTCGATCTCGCTGCTGTCCTTTCCGCGCGACCTGCGCGTCGAGATCCGGTGTCCGGGGCAAGCGCCGTTCTCCGACAAGATCGCGCACGCGTACTCGGCGTGCGGCCCACAGGGCTCGCTGGACACCGTGAAGGCGCTCACCGGGCTTCCGATCAACTACCTGATCACGGTCAACTTCCGCGGCTTCCGCGAGATCGTGGACAGGCTGGGTGGCGCCTGGATCGACGTCGATCGTCGCTACTTCAACGACCGCGGAGGCCCGTTCGGCTACGCGAGGATCAACCTTCGGCCGGGATATCAGCAGCTCACCGGACGCCGGGCCCTCGACTACGTCCGCTACCGCCATACGGACTCCGACCTCTACCGCGTTGCGCGCCAGCAGCAGTTCGTAAAGGCGTTCAAGGGACAGGTGCAGTCGAGCTTTGCGCCGATCGCGCTGCCGAAGGTCGTCAACGCGGTTACGAACAACGTCGAGGTCGCACAGGGCGGCGGCCAGGACGTGGAAGGTCAGACCGTCCTCTCCTATGCGCTCTTCGCCTACGGGCTCCCGCGGGGCCGCGTGTTCCAGACGCGGATCGAGGGGCTGGAGGGCTTCGCTGATCTGACGACCGATTCGACGAACGTCATGCGTGCCGTCCAGACCTTCACCCACCCCGACGTCGAGTCGTCGGAGAAGGCGACCGCGGTTGCCCTCGGCGAGAAGCTGAAGCGAAGCGCGCCCGCCCCGCGCGACACGACCGTGACGGTCCTCAACGGAAACGGAATAGCGGGGTCGGCAACGTCGGCCGGATTTTCCCTCGGTGAGCGCGGGTACCAGATCCTGACGCCCCCGAGCGGACTCCCCGCGAACGCGCCGCATTACAGTTACTTCCGCACCCAGGTGTACTTCGACCCGAACGTGGGCCGTTCCCGTCAGGCGGCGGAGAAGGTCACGAAGCTCTTCGCGTCTGCCGAGACGAAGCGCCTCCCGGCGGAGATCTCCCAGCTGGCGAACGGCGCGATGCTCACGGTCGTCGTCGGCCAGACGTTCCACGGCAGCCTGACTGCCGCTCCGATCGACCAGACGCCGCGGCGCGAGCGTCCCAACGTCGTCTTCGCTCCGAGCGCGGCCCGCGACCTGCTCGAGGAGCGCCGTGACCGCGTGCCGTTCCCGTTGATGGTCCCGACCGTAATCGAGCGAAGCTCGTGGACCGATCGAGAGATGCCCGTCCGCCTGTACTGGATCGATCCTGGCGAGAAGCACAAGGCGGTGCGTCTCGTCTACAGCATGGGCTCGAATGAGTACTGGGGCGTTCAGATGACGGACTGGGAGGATGCCTCGATCCTTGCGGACAAGAGTCTCACGCGGCGCATCAAAGGACGCATCTACGACCTCTACTACGACGGCGCGAAGCTGCACATGGTCGTGCTCCGGACTCCCCACGCGCGCTATTGGGTGGTCAACACCCTCCTCGATCGGCTGTCCAACGAGACGATGCTCGCGATCGCCAAGGGGCTCAAACCGCTCGCGAGAGCGCGTTAGGTCAAGTGCCCCTTCAGGCGATGCCCTCCCCATTCCTGGCGGCTGCAAAGCTGCGCCATGCCGCGTCCTCGGTCGCGTCCATATCGGCTGATATGGACGCTCCCTGCGTCCTTGCCTGGCTTGCTTTTCGCGCGCCAGGAACGGGGCAACATCACCTGAAGGGGCACCACTCATGCGGGTAGCGGTTTTCGGCGCGGGGTACGTCGGCCTCGTCACTGGCGCGTGCCTCGCCGAGCTCGGGCACGACGTCGTCGTGCGCGACATCGTCTCCGAGAAGATCGACTCCCTGCGCGGCGGGGAGGTGCCGATCCACGAGGCGGGGCTCGCCGAGCTCCTCGAGCGAAACAGCGAGCGGGTCAGCTTCACGACCGAGGTGGACGAGGCGCTCGACGGAGCGGAAGTCGTCTTCGTCGCCGTCGGGACGCCGCCCACGCGATCTGGGGACTCCGACTTGACGGCGGTCTGGATGGTCGTGGACGAGCTGCCGCACGTCGAGCACAGGGTCGTGCTCGCGATGAAGAGCACAGTCCCCGTCGGGACGGGTAGAACCGTCCGTCATCGACTCGACGAGCGCGGCCTGGAGAACGTCGGCTACGTCTCGAACCCAGAGTTCACGGCTGAGGGAACCGCGGTCCGCGACTTCATGCACCCGGATCGGATCGTCATCGGCGCCTTCGACGACGCTGACGCCGACATCGTCGAGCGGCTGCATTCGGGCATCGACGCGCCGGTCGTCCGCAGCGACGTCAACTCGGCAGAGATGATCAAGCTTGCGGCGAACGCGGCCCTCGTCACCAGAATCTCCTTCATCAACGAGATTGCGAACGTCTGCGAGGCAACGGGCGCCGACGTGCTCACCGTGGCGGAGGGGATCGGACTCGACCGCCGCATCGGGCCGGCGTTCCTCCGGGCCGGGATCGGCTTCGGGGGCTCATGTTTCCCGAAAGATTCGCTCGCTCTGAAGCAACTCGCGGCGAACTCTGGCTACAGCTTCCAGCTCTTGAATGCGGTGATCGAGGTCAACGAGCTCCAGAAGCGGCGCGTGATCGGGAAGCTCGAGCGGCGTCTCGGCTCGCTCCGCGGCAAGAAGATCGCGCTCCTCGGCCTTGCGTTCAAGCCGGGGACCGACGACATGCGGGAAGCGCCGAGCCTCGTCCTCGCCGGGCGATTACAAGCCGAGGGGGCCGACGTGAGCGCCTGGGATCCAGTCGCCGACGGAGACGACCTCGACGGCGTCACGATCGCCGGCTCCGCGCTCGAGGCGCTCGACGGCGCGGACGCGGCGGTACTCGTGACCGAGTGGCCGGAGCTCCGCGATCTCGACTGGGCCGAGGCCGGCGCGCGGATGCGGAACCGGCTGCTCGTCGACGGACGCAACATGCTCGATCCCGCCGCTCTGCGTGCGCTCGGCTTCGAGTACGAGGGCATTGGGCGCGCGGTCGAATGAGCCTCCCCGCCGTGATTCTGGTTGGGGGACAAGGCACCCGCCTGCGCCCGCTGACCGACCGGACGCGGAAGGACATGCTTCCGCTCGTCGACCGGCCGCTCCTCGCCTACACCTTCGAGCATCTCGCCCGCTACGGCGTCGAGCGCGCGATCGTCTCGTGCGGCTACCTGCCCGATCAGATCCGTTCCACGTTCGCGGACAGGCACGGGAAGCTCGCGCTCGAGTACGCCGTCGAGGACGAGCCGCTCGGTACCGGAGGAGCGATCGGATTCGCAGCGCGCGGGGTCGAGGGGAGCTTCTTCGCGCTCAACGGCGACTCGCTGCGCGAAGCCGATCTCGGCGAGCTCGTCCGCTTCCACCGCTCGACAGGCGCCAAGGCCACGATCCTCCTCACCCCCGTTGCCGATCCCAGCCGGTACGGCCTCGTGCGTGTAGCAGCGGACGGCCGCGTCGAGAGCTTTCTGGAGAAACCGCGGCCGGAGGACATCGACACCGATCTCATCAATGCCGGTCTCTACGTGCTCGAGCCGGAGGTGCTGGACCTCGTTCCGGAGGGACGCGCCTTCTCGATCGAGCGCGAGGTGTTTCCGCGACTTGCCGAAGAAGGCTCCGTATACGGCGCGGCGCTCCCGGGGTACTGGCTCGACGTCGGGACGCCCGAGTCGTACCTCCAGGCTCACCGCGACGTGCTCGAGCGCTCCTTTCCGACCGAGGTCGGCGACGCGCTTGGAGCCGACTTCACCCTGGTCGATCCGACCGCCGAGGTGCATCCCGGCGCGCGTCTCGTACCTCCGGTCTACGTGGGGCCGGGTGCGGTCGTCGAAGCGGGCGCGCGGGTGGGGAGCCTCGCCGTGCTCGGAGCAGGGTCGAGCCTGGGCGAAGGAGCGATCGTGGAGAACGCTGTCGTCGGCGCGCGCACGAAGGTCGGCCCGAGGTCGGTCGTCGTCGGGTCAGTCCTGGGAGACGACGTCGAGCTCGGTCCGGGCTGCGAGGTGCGCAACCTCGCGGTCGTCGGTCCAGGCGCGTCGCTCGGAAGCGGCAACGAGCTCGACCACGGTCTCCGTATCGGTGCCGACCAGCAGATTCCGGAGAAGGCGCTCCGATTCTCGTGAGCGGAGCGCGGGATCGCTACGGCTTCTCGCCGCGGCGGGTCGAGAAGCCCTGGGGCTGGGAGCTGATCTGGGCCGAGACGGACACGTATGTCGGCAAGCTCCTCTTCGTTCGCGCCGGCGAGGCGCTGAGCCTCCAGTACCACGAGACGAAGGACGAATCCTGGCTCGTCAGGGAGGGCCGCGCGCGCCTCGAGCTCGGGGAGGCAGGCGACGAGCTCGAGGAGGTAGAGATCGGAGCCGGGGACGCGCTTCACTACCCGCCGGGAACCCTTCACCGGGTGACTGCGCTCGAGCACACGCTCATCGTCGAGGTCTCGACCCCGCACCTCGACGACGTCGTCCGGGTCGAAGACCGGTACGGGAGAGAAGGCACCTCGGCGCCGTGACGGGACGGAGTGCCGGGCATGCCCGGCCCCTACAA
>JBBDMN010000019.1:0-1573 GCA_040878305.1 Gaiellaceae bacterium | reverse complement strand
CGCGAGCGGGTCGATGAGCCACGAGAGAAGCGCGACCGCTGGGATGAGGAAGACGGCGACCTGGGCGGCGGACGAGAGCGCGATCTCGCCGGCGAGAGCAATCTTCCCGCGGAAGGCGACGACCACTGCGCCGCCGTGCTCGGCCGCATTTCCGACGATCGCCACGATCACCGCGGCGACGAAGAACTCGCTGAGCCCCGCTTTGTCGGAAAAGACCTCGAGCGACCCGACCAGGATCTCCGCGACGAACGCGGTAGCAACGGTCGCCAGCGCGAGAGCGAGGAGCGCGGTGCGGAACGACCAACCGCGGAGCTCCTCGTCACTCGCCACATGGAGCCGCGCGTGTCTGCGGAGCAAGAACCACGTCCCGCCCACGTAGACGATCAGCAGGACGATCGAGACGGGCACGGTGAGCGTCGCGAGCGAATCCCGGTCCGGGTCCCCTTCCCAGCCGGGAATCGCCGGTATGAGGAAGAGAAGCGTTGCGAATGCGAGCAGGCCGAAGGCGAAGAAGCTCGAGAAGCGGTCGAGCTGTCCGCGCCCGCCCGCGATCAGCGATGCGCCGAGCACGAGCAGAAGATTCGAGACGACACTGCCTGTCAGCGATCCGCGCACGACCTCGGTCAGCCCTTCATTGACGGCGATGACCGCGATGATCAGCTCCGGCGCGTTTCCGAAGGTCGCGTTGAGGAATCCTCCGATGCCGGGGCCCGTATGGACTGCGGCATGCTCGGTCGCCTCGCCGATGAGCCACGCGAGCGGGATGAGAGCGGCGGCCGAGATGACGAACTCCAGCGTTTCGGGCAGGTCGGCGAGGTAGTGCAGCCCGATCGCGAGTGGCGCGACGGCAAGCGTTGCGAAGAGGATCCGTCGAAACATGACCGCGAAACCTATCGGTCAGCGTTCCACCATCTGTTCTCTGAACGTGCTCTCGTGACCGGAGGCCGGCTCTGCCGGCCGGGAGGTCAAACCGGATCGCTTCGATGCGCAGCCAAGAAGGAGGGGGTCGGCGGGGGAACCATGGGTTTCCCCGCCATTCCCGCCCCTTGCCTGAAAACCGCGGATTTGTCAAGTCTTGCGGCGGGATACACCGGAGGAACACAATCCGGTTATGAGCAACGCTGCGGCGGAGGTCGGACTCCCTCTCCGAACCCAGGACGAGGTCGAATGCCGCCGCTGCGAGGTCCACTGCGAGAAGGTCGTCTACCCCGGCGCGTGCATTCGTATGGCGTGCCCGTTCGTCTACGCGTACGAGGCGTGGGGCCGGACGTACATGGGTTGCCTGCAGAAGGTCTTCGACGTGGAGATCGACCTCTCGCTGCTCGAGGAGGCGGAGTCCGAGCGCGGCGGCTTCGGTGCCGTTCGCGCAACGCGCTCGCCGCTCCCGATGTGCGATGTGGAAGTGGTCGCCACGTACGGCGGTCGCGAAGACGATCTCGGCTGTCGCAACCCAGAGTTCTATGAGCTTCCGCGGGCGCGCGCGAGCTTCCGCGTCTTCGCCCGCATCAGCGACGCGAGCTGAGCTGTTTCTTTGCGCAAGACCGGAATCCGCTCGCGCGGATCCCGGCCGCGC
>JBBDMN010000018.1:0-1579 GCA_040878305.1 Gaiellaceae bacterium | reverse complement strand
GGCAAGGTCACGCCGAAGGGCGAGACCGAGCTGACCGCCGAGGAGAAGCTGATCCGGGCGATCTTCAAGGAGAAGGCCCGCGAGGTGCGCGACACCTCGCTCAAGGTTCCGAACGGCGAGGGCGGCAAGGTCATCGGCGTGAAGACGTTCTCGCGTGACGCAGGCGACGACCTGTCGCCGGGCGTGAACGAGCTCGTCCGCGTCTTCGTCGCCAAGAAGCGCAAGATCGCCGAGGGCGACAAGCTCGCCGGCCGTCACGGCAACAAGGGCGTCATCGCGAAGATCGTTCCCGAGGAGGACATGCCGTTCCTCGAGGACGGCCGTGCGGTCGAGGTCGTGCTGAACCCGCTCGGCGTGCCGAGCCGGATGAACATCGGCCAGATCCTGGAGACGCATCTCGGCTGGGCGGCGGCGCACGGCGTCTTCCCCGAGGGCGGTCCGGTCAGCTCCCGTGCGCCGATCAACGCCCCCGACCCTCGCTGCATCGCGACCCCCGTCTTCGACGGCGCGACCGAGGGCGACGTGGACGACGCCCTCGTGGAATGGGCGCGCTCGGCTGAGACCGGACAGGTACAGATGGACGTGGACGACTCGGCCCCGCGCGGCAGTCGTAGCTCCGGCAAGGTGAGGCTCTACGACGGCAAGAACGGCCAGCCGTTCGCCGGGCAAGTGACCGTCGGCTTCATGTACATCCTGAAGCTGCTCCACTTGGTCGACGACAAGATCCACGCGCGCTCGACCGGCCCCTACTCGCTTGTCACGCAGCAGCCGCTGGGCGGCAAGGCGCAATTCGGCGGCCAGCGCTTCGGTGAGATGGAGGTCTGGGCGCTCGAGGCATACGGCGCCGCGTACACGCTGCAGGAGATGCTCACGATCAAGTCCGACGACACGATTGGGCGCGTCAAGGCGTACGAGGCGATCGTCAAGGGTGAGAACATCGCCGAGCCGTCCATCCCGGAGTCGTTCAAGGTGCTGCTCAAGGAGATGCAGTCCCTCGCTCTCGACGTGCAGGTCCTCTCGGACGAAGGCCGCGAGGTCGAGGTGCGCGAGGAGGACGACGAGCTCTTGCGGGCGGCTGAGGAGCTTGGCATCGATCTCTCGCCTGGCTCGCTCCGCGCTGCCGCACGGCAGCCGACGGCTGAGGAAGTCGAAGAGGGCGGCGAGCATGCCGACGAGGGCGGCGAGCTGGTGCTGGCGGCCGACGAGGAGCTCGGTGAGGTCGAGGGCCAGGAGCCCGTGGCCGCGCTCGAGGTCGAGGTTGGCGACGCCGAGGTCGAGGACTAGGAACCCGAAAACGCGATTTGAGGAGTAGAGAGCGAATGCAGAGCACACCTAGCGCTTTCACCGGATGTGAGCGCGCTTGATCGACATCAACGAATTCGACGCGATTAGGATCGGGCTCGCTTCGAGCAAGCAGATCCGCGACTGGTCCTCGGGCGAGGTAACGAAGCCGGAGACCATCAACTACCGCACGCTCAAGCCTGAGCGGGACGGGCTCTTCTGCGAGCGCATCTTCGGCCCGACGAAGGACTGGGAGTGTTACTGCGGCAAGTACAAGCGCGTCCGCTACAAGGGCATC
>JBBDMN010000017.1:0-1581 GCA_040878305.1 Gaiellaceae bacterium | reverse complement strand
CTCCGCGCCAGCTCCTGGTGCGCGGCGTGGACGGTGGGAAAGGCGCGCTCGAAGTTCTTGTAGATATCAGGCAGGTAGCTCATCACAGACCTCCTTCTCTGCGCTGCTGGCTCGGGGGTGCCCTCCGTCGTCTTAGCGTTCAGGCCTCGAGGAAGATGGCCAGAGTGGCCGTGAACCCGTGCAGGAAGGCCTTGCCGCCGACCGGGCCGATTTCGCCGCCGCAGAAGAAGCCGGCGAGGGCGTCTGTCTGGAGCATCTCGGTGACGACGCGCGCGTCGTGGTCCGGCTGGGGGAACATGTTCGTGCCGCGCCCGTTGCAGGTGAAGAGCAGCGCGCCGGCCGGCCGCGCGCGGCGGAGAGGGCCACCGAGCGCCCGTCGCAGATCTGCGTCCGCTGAGGCCGCGTCGCGGACGAAGAAGCGCAAGGTCTGGCCGACCCGGACGGTGTCGCCGAGCGCGAGCGCGCCCGACGCGTCGTCGGCGCCGAGGAGGCCGCGCATGAGGAAGTCGCCGGTGTCGTATTCGGGCCGGTTCTCGTCGATCACGAGCCCGACCAGGAGCCCGCGCGCGGCGAGCGCCTGCTCCTCGGAGGAGAGGGCGGCGATCTCTGTGCGTAGGCGCTCGAGCGCCGGCTTGCCGGCGAGCTCGTAGAGGACGTTGTCCTCGCAGCGGGTGATCACCGCCTCGTGTCCGATCGGCCGGCAGCCCTGCGAGACGACGGTGAAGACGGGCGGCCCCGAGACGACGGCGCCGACGGCTCCCTCGCTGTGCACTTCGTCGTCCACGATCAGCGCCTGCGCGCCCGGCCGGCCCCCGCCGGCGGCGATCCCGCCTACGAGCGGGACCCGCTCGTGCGCCTCGTTCAGGCTCGTCAGGAACGACCCGGCGGGGAACGTAAAGGGATCGACGAGCAGCGCGACGAGCCCGGGGTCGTCGAGCTCGGGAAAGCCCGCCACCGCGATCCCATCCTCCGTCTGCATGGCCGCGGCGTGGAAGCACTCGATCTCGGCTCCCGGCAGCGCACCTGCCCAGACGGCCACCGCCGGACCCTGCTCGAGCTCGCGGACACCGGCGACCACTCCCTCGGCGACGCAGCCGAGCAGGTGCCGAGGCGCGAGCTCCTCATGGACGGCCTCGGCGGCCGCCTCCACCTCGTCCAGATGCGCCGGTGAGAGGAACAGGAATGCGAGGTCGACCGAGTCACGGCCGTGCCCGCCGACGCGAGCCGCACGCGCCGCCTCCGTCGCGGCCTGCCGGGCTGACTGCGAAGTCGATAAACCGGCCCCGATCCGGCACGCAAGCGCCTCCGACTCCATTGCGCAACCAGTCTACGCCGGCGAAGATGCCTCGCCCGACACGGCGCCGGTGCGGCCAGACGTCAGAAGGCCGTCGCTCCTCCTCGCATTTCTCCCCTGGCTGGGTCCGGCAATCTCGACTCGACTCGTCATCCCCGAACCCCTCCCTCACTGGGGCGCCGGGTCGGACTCGCCCCGTTTCCGATCGTCTTCCTGACCTTGTGCAGGCCCTCGACGAGGCGGTCGATCTCCTCGGGGATCGTGTAGAGGTAGAAGCTCGCCCGGTT
>JBBDMN010000016.1:0-8491 GCA_040878305.1 Gaiellaceae bacterium | reverse complement strand
GACTGGCCGGGGGCGTTCCCCGAGTTGCCGGGAGCGTCGCCGGACTGGCCGGGGGGGTTGCCGGATTCCGAGCCGCCGCCGTCGCCAGCGCCCGCTCCCTCTCCGCTCGCACCCGAGTCGCCACCCGTCGGAGCCGGCTCGTCCACGCCCTTCCCGGCAGGCGCATCCGCATCCTCGCCGAATGTCACGCCTTGAGAGGAGGTCCCATCCGTACCGCCCCCGTCGCTCTGCCCGTCGGTCGCCGACGGCGGGTCAGTTGCCGGCGCCGAATCGTGCACGCCCGCATCCCCGCTCGACGGGTCGGAGACAACCGGCTCGTCCGCAAGAGTCTCGAGCACCGCGGGCTCAGGAAGCGAACCGGCGACAAGCGGCCCGGAGTCCTGCACGCCGCCCTCTTCCGCCCGACGCTGGCCACCGATCGGTGTCTCAGGCGGACTGTGGCCGTCGGCGGCCGCGTCGGGCCCGGCGGAGCCGCTGACGGGCGAGCGTCCGCGTAGGCTCTGCGAGCCCTGGGCGTCCGCAGGAGGTGCCGGGAGCCGAACCGCCGTGCTCAGCTGCCCGAGCAGCGGCGCGGCGATCCTGTCGATCGCCGACACCGGGAGCTCGAGCGCGAGTGCAACGAATACGGGTACGAGGAGGGAGGCCCCAACCGAAAGGAGCGCGTCGCGCGTCGCGAAGGTCGACCCCGTCCGACTCCAGCTCGTGATGATCCGCCGCACCGTCGTCTCCTTCCCGCCGCCTGGGAGGCCGCATCGGAATGAGACTCACGGTAGGCCCGGTGGGTTCGCCAGCCTGCCCCTTTCGGGGGCCGTTGATCCCTCGCGTCAGGGAACCTAATGCCTCGAACGAGCGAATTGAGTTCACGCGGAAGGGGAACCCACTCCTGGGGGAGTCGCGACCCCCACGGAAGGGGAACCGACTCCTGGAGGAGTGGCGACCCCGTTCGAGTCACACCCAAGGAGCACGTAGCCTCAGCCGCGAGGCCTGAAGGATCAGGGAGTGGACACAGTGAGCGCGACTCGGCCGAGCGCACCACCCTGGGTCACGCGCACGAAGAGCGAGCGCTGTCCGCAGACGCTCGTCGTGATCCTCTTCGTCCGCTGCCCTGTCCATTGGGCACGCCGAACGACCGTGCTCCGGTTCGCAGACACGAGCGCGACCTCGTGCAGGCCACCCTTCGGAAGCGTCGCCGTCAGCGCGAGGTCGCCGTCGAGCGGAGTCTGCAGCGGGATAAGCCACACCCGCTTCGTCTTCTTCCCGAACGTGCGTGTGTGCTTCGAGACACTGCTGACCGTCCAGGGCTGCAGCACGTCTCGCTCCGCAGCCAGGAGTGCGGCTTCGTCCGGGAAGAAGCTCGGCGCGATGATCTGCCAGGTCGCGGTGGTGATCCCCACCTTGCGCTCGTCCATCAAGCGATAGACCTCGGCCCAGGCCTCGCCCGGGTTCTGCGAGTACCTGCCGCCCTCGTTGCCGGGGAATGCTTCTCCGCGACCGACGCGGGGGCACACCGTCGCCGCGCTGGCCCAGTTCTTCGGCCCCCAGTCGATCGCGCGCCACGGAGCGTTGAGCCGGTGGTAGGCGACGTGATGGCCGTACTCGTGACGAACGACTTCCTCAGGGGTCGTCCCGTCGATCGTCGTCTCCCCGAGTGCGACCATCTCGTTCCGGCCGTAGCAGCCGAGGGCGCGTTCGCCGCAGAGATCGCGCACCTCGTCGAGGGTGGCGATGTGCGATGTAAGACGCGAGAGCTCCGGGCCGTGCGTGAGGTTCGCGATGAACTCTGCCCACTTCTCGGGCGTCTCCGCCGGGAGGGCGTCTGAGACGAAGACGTTCACGACGTCGCCGGTCGTGGCGATGATCGCCCCGCCGCGCTCAGCCACGCGAGCAAGACGGTTGCTCCGGAGAGCCGTGCTCGGCTGTCCGTCGATCGAGCGTGCGAGCGCAAACGATCCCGGCGAAGCGGCCGATGTCGGTGCTCGCGCACCTGCGGCGCCAGCAAGGATCGCAAGGATCGCTCCGATGAGAAGCGCTCCCAGGAGTCGGAGGCGGGTCGGCACCACTTTCGCCTTATAGCTGCCACTTCGTGAACGACGGGTAAGAATCGTGAAGCGAATGTGGCTTACGCGGGCGGGCCGGCAGCTGCGATACGCGGTCCGGCGCTCGCGAAGCGCTCGAAGTTGTCGCGGAACATCTGCGCGAGCTCGCGAGCCTTCCGGTCGTAGGCGGTCGGATCGGCCCAGGTCAGGCGCGGGCTGAGCAAGCTCGTCTGGACACCGGGTACGGCAACCGGGACGGCGAACCCGAAGATGGGGTCTGTCCGATACTCGACGCCGGCGATCTCGCCCGACAGCGCAGCGTGGAGCAGCGCGCGCGTCGCCTGGATCGGCATGCGGTGACCTTCGCCGAACGGCCCGCCCGTCCAGCCGGTGTTGACGAGCCAGACGTTCGCGCCGTGGCGGTCGAGCTTGTCGCCGAGCATCTCCGCGTAGACCGAGGGAGGCTGCGGAAGGAAGGGAGCGCCGAAGCAGGCCGAGAAGGTCGGCTGGGGCTCCTTCACCCCGATCTCGGTTCCGGCGAGCTTCGCGGTGAAGCCGGAGAGGAACCAGTAGAGCGCTTGATCACGCGTGAGCCGCGCGAGCGGAGGCAGGATCCCGAACGAGTCCGCGGTGAGGAATATCACCGAGCTCGGGTGCCCCGCGCGCTTCGTCGGCAACGCGTTTGCGATCTGCTCGAGCTTGTACGCCGCTCTGGTGTTCTCGGTCTTCGAGTCGTCGTCGAGGTCGAGGACCCCGTGCTCGTCCATGACGACGTTCTCGAGCACCGTCCCGAAGGTCTGCGTTGTCTTGTAGATCTCCGGCTCCGCATCGGGCGAGAGCCGAATGACCTTCGCGTAGCACCCGCCCTCGAAGTTGAAGACGCCATCTTCGGCCCAGCCGTGCTCGTCGTCGCCGATGAGATGCCGCTCGGGATCGGCGGAAAGGGTTGTCTTGCCAGTGCCGGAGAGCCCGAAGAAGACCGCGACCGAGCCGTCGTCGTCGACGTTCGCCGAGCAGTGCATGGGAAGCACTCCCTCGAGTGGCAGGCGGTCGTTCAGCAGAGTGAAGATCGACTTCTTGATCTCGCCTGCGTAGTAGGTGCCTCCGATCAGCACCTCGGCGCGGGACGGATGGATGACGACGAACGTGGCGCTGCGCGTGCCGTCTTCGTCGGGCTCGGCCGAGACGGACGGCGCGTGGAGCACGAGCGCGTCCAAGTCCATCTCCTCGAGCTCGTCAGGCGCGGGATCGATGAAGAGCGTCTTCGCGAAGAGCGCATGCCATGGGCTCTCCGTGACGACGCGAACGGAGATCCGGTGCGCGGGGTCGGCACCCGCGAACGCGTCGACGACGTAGACGTCGCCTGCGCCCAGACCCGCGGCAACCTTCGCGCGCAGTCGCTCGAAGGACCCCTCCGAGATCTCGGCGTTCACATCGCCCCACCAGATCCGTTCCTCTGAGCCCTGCTCCCGGACGATGAGCTTGTCACGGGGAGAGCGGCCGGTGTGGATGCCTGTGTCGACGACCAGCGGCCCGCCCTCGGCGAGACGCGCTTCTCCGCGCTCGAGCGCGTGCGAGTACAGCTGGGACGTCGTCGGATGCCAATGGATCCGGCCGCTCACGTCGATCCCGTGCTCCGCGAGGCTAGCGCGATCCGGAACCGTCGCGATCATCGGAGCTCCTTCGTCGTCTTGTTCGGTACCAGGAACAGTCCTATCGTATGCGTGCGCCGCCGGTATCGCCTCAGAGGTCGGACGAGAAACGCTCGAGCGCGCCGCTGACAGGCTCGAGCCACCCGTCTGCGCCGGGGAGGGTGAACAGCCCGCCTCTGCGGGAGCGCACCGCGACGCCGTGGAGACCGCGCGGGACGAGCGTGTACGTGCCCCGAGCGCCCACCGCGAGCGCACGCTCGAAGCCGCTCCGCGAATGTTGTGCGCTCACCCCGGGGATCCCGGGGAGCCAGCGGTCCCAGGCCCCATGGACGACGTCGAAGGGCTTCCCCGCGAGGCCTCCGAGAGGAAGCCTGTCCGGGATCCAGGGAGCAAGACCGAGAACTGCTTCCACCCGCCCGTCGCCCGCGACTCCGATCGCGACCGCGCCGCCCATCGAGAACCCGACCAAGATGGTCGGACGATCTGCAGCGTCGAGCGCAGCGTCGGCGTCTTCCATGCACAAGGGAAGCTCGTGCCAGCTCTTCGTCCGGTAGCGCACCTCGACGAAGGCGACACGGGGAAAACGCGTCGCGAGCCGGTCGGCGAGCCACTCGCTCGTCGCGCTCCACGTCCCGGGCACACGGCGTCCGGTGCCGCCGTTCACGAGAATGGCCGCGTGAGGAGCGTCCTCGTTGCGGACGCGCGCTTCCGCGCCGGACGAGAGGTCGAAGGAGCGCACGGCGGGATTGTCGCTTTAGAGGATGTCCGCGGCAGCAACTGCCGCCAGTGACGACACGCCGTCGTCGCGGGCGGCGAGAGCGGAGAAGCGACCACCCCGGCTAAGGAGCTCTTCATAGGTCCCGAGCTCGACGACACGACCCCCGTCGAGGACGACGATCTGATCCGCGTCGCGGACGGTCGAGAGCCGATGCGCGATCGCGATCGTCGTTCTGCCCTCGGAGAGCCGCTCGAGCGCTTCCTGCACGAGCCGCTCGGTTTGCGTGTCGAGCGACGAGGTCGCCTCGTCGAGGACGAGCACCGGCGGGTTCCGCAAGATCGTCCGCGCGATCGCGATTCGCTGCTTCTCACCCCCGGAGAAGCGGTAGCCGCGCTCGCCGACGACGGTGTCGTACCCCTCGGGCAGCGTCGCGATCAGCTCGTGGATTTGAGCTGCACGCGCGGCAGCCTCGACCTCGTCGTCGGTCGCGTCGGGCTTGGCGAAGCGGAGGTTCTCGCGCACGGACGCATGGAACAGGTACGTCTCCTGCGAGACAACACCGACTGCCGACGCGAGCGACTCGAACGTGAGCTCGCGAACGCCGACTCCATCGATGGAGACGGTGCCCTGCGTCGCGTCGTACAGCCGCGCGACGAGATACGCGCAGGTCGTCTTCCCCGAGCCGGTCTCGCCGACGAGTGCCGTCTTCGTCCCCGGCGGGACGATAAACGAGACGTCCTCGAGCGTCCAGGCTGCGTCCTCGTAACGGAACCAAACGGAGTCGAGCCGAACCTCGCCGCGCGAGTGCTCGAGCCTCTCCGTCCCCTCCACGATGTCGACCCGGTGGTCCAGGTACTCGAAGATCCGATCGAAGAGCGCGAGCGAGCTCTGAACCTCGAGCTGCACCCCGAGCAGGCTCCCGATCGGGAAGAAGAGGCGCGTCTGCAGGGTCGTGAACGCGACGAGCGTGCCGATCGTGATCGTCGCCGACCCCTGCGCGATCGTGAAGCCGGCGAACCAGTACACGAGCGCCGGCATGACCGCGAACGTCGTCTGGATCGCGGCCATCACCCAGCGTCCCGTCATCCTGCTTCGAACCTCGAGCTCGGCGAGCCGGCCGGATTCGCGCGCGAACCGCTCGGCGAGGTCGTCGGTGCGGCCCATCGTCTTCCCGAGCAGGATCCCCGAGACGGAGAGAGACTCCTGCACGATCGAGGAGACGTCGGCGAGGGATGCCTGCCGCTCCGCGGTCACCTTTCGCCGCTGCTCGCCGACCCGTTTCGTCAGCCAGACGAAGAGCGGCAAGAGCAGGAGTGCAAACGCGGCCAGCCGCCAGTCGAGCAGCAGCATGGCGACGACGGTGGCGAGCACCGTCGTCACGTTCGCGAGCACCGAGGTCGCCGTGGACGTGACGACGTTCTCGATGCCGCCGATGTCGTTTGCGATCCGGCTCTGCACCTCACCCGTGCGGGTGCGGGTGAAGAACGCCAGCGAGAGCCGCTGCAGATGCTTGTAGACCTGCGTGCGGAGGTCGTGCATGACGCTCTGGCCCACCTGGTTCGAGAGGAGCGTCTGCCAGACACCGAGCACCCCGGTCACGATCGGGATCGCCACCATCCCGGCTACGAGCGCGCTCAGAAGGCCGACGTTCTGCTCCGGGATCGCGACGTCGAGCACCTCGCGGAGCAGGAACGGCGAGACGACGCCGAGGCTCGCCGAGACGAAGATGAGCGCGGAGACAGCACTCAGCCTCTTCCGATACGAGCGGAAGAGGTGAACGATGCGCCGGAAGTTCGCACGGCGCACGGCGGGGTCCGCCGGCCGCTCCGGCGGGTTGTCTTTCGTGAAGGAGTCGAAGCGCCGGCCTGGCACGACCTAAGCCTGCCTGTCGGAGGTCAGTCGAGGCCGAGGGCGATTCGGAGCGCCTCGTCGAGCCGGCGGGTCGCCTCGGGTCCAGGCGATCCCCGGAACCGACGAAAAGGCTCTTCGAAACCGTCACGAGGTCATCGCAGTTCACGACGGAGTCGCGATTCAGACCTTTGTTTCGCCCAACGGGGACCTCCGTGGGCCCCGAACGAACGGTGCTCGTGATGACGGCGACACACACGTTCCGCAGAACGAGTGTCGGAGGCGACCCGAGCGAGAACGCGAATAGATCCATATGGAAACCGATGCGGCGATTGACCGTTTCCTCGAGCACGGCCGGCTCTCGGATTCCTCGCGCCGCGCGTACGACTCCGACCTGCGCGCCTTCGCCCGCTGGCTCGAGGATCGCGAGCTCGGCCTCGACGACGTGGACGCGCGCGTTCTGGCGAGCTGGGTTGCAGATCTCGGGCGGGGTCGCCGGCGGCTCGCGCCCGCGACCATCTCTCGCAGGCTGGCCGCGGTACGCTCGTGCCTCCGGTTCACGTTCGGCCCGGCGCGGGTCCCGGACGCCTCGTTTGCCCCGCGCCGGACGAGGCGACTCCCTGATGCGCCGAAAGAAGCCGAGATCGACGCGATCCTGGAGCTCGCCGAGGGTGACTCCGCGCTCGCCCTCCGGAACCGCGCGCTGCTCGAGGTCCTCTACTCAGGCGGGTTGCGGAGCGCGGAGGCGGTTGGGCTCGATCTCGCCGACGTGGACTTCGAGCGCGAGACCGTGCACGTGCGCGGCAAAGGCGGTAAAGAGCGCGTCGTGCCGCTCGGGGAGCAGGCGGCGCACCAGATCGCTCTGTACCTCCGTGACGGCAGGCCGGGACTCGCCCGGGGGGCAATCGACGCACTCTTCGTCTCCGTGAGAGGTCGTCGTCTCGACACGAGCACGGTGCGAAGGCTCATCCGCCATCCGCACCGCCTGCGCCACGCGTTCGCCACCCATCTCCTCGAGGGGGGAGCCGATCTGCGGACGATCCAGGAGCTCCTGGGTCACGCCTCCCTCTCGACGACGCAGATCTACAGCCACGTGGACGCCAAGCGCTTACGCCGTGTCTACGACCGCTCACACCCGCGTTCGTAGCTCGAGCTGTGGACAACAATTGACGGAATCGTCGTCTTTACAGTGCCAGGCACTGTAAAGACGATGTAAAGACGCGCGCTGGCGTGTCGAGCTTGTTTGTGGCCGGTCGCCCTATCCGTTCGCGGCAGGAGCGTGCGATGCTTCGCCGAATCGGAGTGGGCCCGTGACCGCCTCCTCCGAGTCCTCCGCCGATCTCGACCTCGAGCGCTACCTGCTGCTCCTCGCCGCCAGACGCTCGCCTCGCACGGTCGACGCCTACCGTCGCGACCTCGCTTCCCTGGCGGCGTTCCGCGGCGGAAGCGTCGGCGAGGCAACGGTCGAGGACCTCGAGCGCTGGCTGGCTGCGATGCGCGCGAACGGTCTCGCCCCCTCGACCCTGGCCCGGCGCGTCTCGGCCGTCCGCACGTACTTCAGGCACCTGACCCTCATCGGCACGCGAGAAGACAACCCTGCCGCAGCGATCCGGCTACCCCGTCGCGGACGGCGCCTCCCCAGGGCGCTCTCCCCTGCCGAGACCGAGCGGCTCATCGACGCGGCCACGGGGACGACGCCGCGCTCGCTTCGCGACCGAGCGCTCGTCGAGCTGCTCTACGGCGCGGGGCTGCGCGTATCGGAGGCGATGAATCTGGAGAAGGGCGCCGTCGACCTCGAGGATCGCATCGTTCGCGTTCTCGGCAAGGGTGGGAAGGAACGGCTCGTTCCGCTCGGTCGCCCAGCAGCGGAGGCCGCGCGTCGCTACCTCGCGCTCGGCCGTCCTCACCTCGACCGCCGTTTCCGTCCCGAGCTCTTCCTGAACGCCCGCGGCGGACCGCTCACCCGCGCGGGCGCCTTCCTCATCCTGCGCCGGCTCGCTGAGAAGGGAGGCCTCGAGCCCGAGCGCGTCCATCCCCACCTCCTCCGGCACTCGTTCGCCACGCACCTGCTCGAGGGCGGCGCTGATCTCCGCTCGGTGCAGGAGATGCTCGGTCACGCCGACCTCGGGACGACCGAGCGCTACACGCACATCTCGGATCGCCGCCGCCGCGAGGTCTACTTCGAGGCGCACCCGCACGCTCGGCGCAAGCCGCCTCGCTCCGACGTCACCGGCTAG
>JBBDMN010000015.1:5589-8500 GCA_040878305.1 Gaiellaceae bacterium | reverse complement strand
CCGCTTCCGCGACCGGCTGACGACGCTCGGCTGCGCGATCGAGTGGGCTCGCCGCATGTCCGTACCAGTTGTACTGTCCTGCGCGTCGAGCCCACTCGCTCACTTGCGAGCGCCGCCCCTGCGACGCCAGAGTCGAGGTCGGTTGTCCGCTGCTGCGACCGTCTAAGCTCGCGCGATGGACCGGGAGCAGTACGAGGTGGCGCCCTCCAATCTCGGCCGGATCGCCGTCTCGAACGCGGCCATCGAGCAGATCGTCGCCTATGCCGCGGTGGAGAGCTACGGGGTGGTCGCGCTCGCGGGACGCAGCCGCTGGTCGCGGCTCCTGCCCTGGGGAATCCGGAAGGGCGTCGACGTCGAGAAACGTGACGACGGTCTGGCGATCGAGCTTCGTCTCGTGGTCGAGCGAGGGCTCAAGCTCGCGGAGGTCGCGACGGCAGTGCGGTCGCGTGTTCTCTACGAGATCGAGCGCATGGTCGGGATACCCGTGTCCCAGCTCGAGGTGCACATCGACCGCGTGAGAGGGCGCTGATGGAGCTCGAGACGGTCCGCGAGGTCTCGCGCGCCGCTCTGCAGAACTTGGAAGCCCATCGCGGCCGGATCGACGACCTGAACGTCTACCCGGTACCGGACGGCGACACGGGGACGAACCTCGTGCTCACACTGCGCTCGATCGTCGAGGCTCTCGAGGTGTCGAGCGCCGAGGGGAGCGCGGCCGTCGCGAAGGAGCTCTCCCGCGCCGCGCTGATGGGCGCGCGCGGGAACTCGGGCGTGATCTTCTCGCAGATCGTGCGCGGCTTCGTCGATGTCCTCGGACAATCGGAGGATGCGAGCACCCCGCGCCTGCGCCGTGCGTTCCGAGGTGCGAGCGATGCCGCGTACCGGGCGGTCAAACGTCCGGTCGAGGGGACGATGCTCACGATCATCCGGGAGATGGCCGAGGAGGGGGAAAGAAAGGAGAATCGCCGCCTCTCTCCTGCGGATTTCCTTGCTGCCGTCCTCGCGCGTGGCGAGGATGCGCTCGCCCGGACGCCGGAGATGCTCGAGGTCTTGCGCGACGCGGGAGTCGTCGACGCGGGGGGTGCAGGCCTCGTCGAGATCACGCGCGGGCTCGCCCTCGGGATCGCCGGCGAGCCGTTGCCTGAGGCGCCGGTCGAGGGCGAGGCGCTCAGCTTCGACGCGATTCACCTCGAGCTGTCGGCGTATCGCTATTGCACGGTCTTTGTCGTCGAAGGCGAGGAGCTCGACCAGGGTGCTCTCGAGACGACGCTCGAGCAGCTCGGCGACTCGCTGCTCGTGGTCGGAGACGAGACGGCGCTCAAGATCCACGTCCACACGGACGACCCGGGCGCAGCGCTTTCCGCCGGGACCGCGATCGGGGTGGTCGAAGGCGTCGAGATCGCGAACATGCATGTTCAAACGGCGCAGCGGGAAGAGCGGCTTCAGGACACGTCCGGAGCGCCGCTTCCGCCACTCCGGACGCTCGAGACCGGGCTCGTCGCCGTCTGTCCCGGGCAGGGAAATCGTCGGCTCTTCGAGGGCCTGGGCGCGACACGCGTCATCGAGGGAGGCCAGACAATGAACCCTTCGACTTCCGACATCGTCGATGCGATCGATGCGACGCCGGCCCCCGAGGTTCTCGTCCTCCCGAACAACTCGAACGTCATCTCGACTGCGGAGCAGGCGGCCGGGCTCAGCTCGAAGCCGGTGCGGGTCCTCCCGTCTCGCTCCGTCCAAGCCGGATTCGCGGCGATGGCCCGCTACATCCCGACCAACTCCCCCGATCAGAACGAGGAAGACATGCTCGACGCGCTTGCGTCGGTGACGACGGGCGAGGTGACCATCGCCTCGCGCGACGCGACGCTCGACGGCATCGCGATCCGCAAGGGCGCCTATCTTGGTCTCGTCGACGACACTGCTGTCATCGCCGACAAGGACTTCGACGTCGTCGTCAAGGAGGTCGTCGAACGGGTTCTCGGGGGCGAGCGCGAGTGGCTCGGCCTACTCGCCGGGGAGGGGGCGCCACCGCTCGAGAAGCTCGTTGCCACGCTCCGGCGCGATCACCCGAACGCCCAGATAGAGCCGCACGACGGAGGACAGCCTCACTACCCGCTCCTCGTGGTCGCGGAGTGAGAACCCGATGGACGGTCCGATTCGCGTGCTGCTCGTCGAGGACAACGACGTCTACCGCGAGTCGCTCGTTTTCCTCCTTGCGCGCTACGAGGGTCTCGAGGTCGTCGGCGCGGTTGCAACCGGTGGCTCGGCGGCTCGAAGCTGTGCGGAGCTTGGCGCGGACGTCGTCGTGATCGATTACCGGCTTCCCGACATCAATGGAGCCGAAGCCGCGGCAGATGTAAGGGAGCGCTGCCCGGACGCGTCCGTCGTGTTCCTGAGCGCGTCCGCGGGTGAGGACGAGCTCGACGCCGCACAACGCGCGGGGACGCCTTTCGTCCGTAAGGATGCGGGAGTCGACACGCTCGTCGGCGCGGTGCGTGCCGCGGCGCTCGAGAAAAGGAGTCACGAGTGAACCTCACGACCGAGAACACCGCTGTCGTCCTCGACTCGACGTCGGATTATCCCGAGGCGCAAGCGCGCTTCCCGAACATGCGCTTCGTCCCGCTGTACGTGCGGTTCGGCGACGAGACGTACAAGGACTACGTCGAGCTCGGGCCCGCCGAGTTCTACTCGAGGCTGCGCACGTCGCCGGTGCTCCCCGCGACTGCCCAGCCGACGCCGCAGGACTTCCTGACCACGTACGAGAGCCTCGCGAGCTACGAGCGGATCTACTCGCTGCACGTCTCCTCGAAGGTCTCCGGGACTTTCCAGAGCGCCGAGCTGGCGGCTTCCGAGCTCGCCGGCGACCGCGTCCGCGTCGTCGACTCGATGACTGCCTCGCTCGCGATCGCCATGCTCG
>JBBDMN010000015.1:0-5489 GCA_040878305.1 Gaiellaceae bacterium | reverse complement strand
GACCGCGTCCGCGTCGTCGACTCGATGACTGCCTCGCTCGCGATCGCCATGCTCGCCCACGCGGTCCAGCGCCGGCTCGCCCGCGGGACGACGGACGACGAGATCGCGGCGCTCGTAGAGCGGTTCCAGCGCGACAGCCGTGTCGTTTTCACCGTCGAGACGCTCGAGTACCTGCAACGTGGCGGGCGCATCGGACGCGCCGCGGCGCTCGCGGGCTCGCTGCTGAACGTCCGCCCGATCCTGGCCGTCCAGGATGGCGAGGTCGTTGCGGTCGCGCGCGTGCGAGGGAGAAAGAAGGCGCTCGCCGAGTTCGAGCGCCGCTTCGCAAGCGAGACGGAGGATCGGCCGGGGTTGCGTGTTGCGATCGCGCATGCGGACGCACCGGAGTGGGTCGGCACGCTGAGCGAGCTCGTGTGGCGAATTCGCCCCAAAGCGGAAATCGAGTTCACGGCGACCCTCGGCGCGGTCGTCAGCACCCACACGGGTCCCGGCGCCGTCGGCTTCTTCTGGCTGCACGACGACTGAGGACGGCGCTTGAGCGTCGAGATCGTCTTCGAAACCCACTCGATCAGCACGGACAACGAGAACTGGATCGCGACGGGCTGGTTGGACGGCCGGCTTTCGGAGCGAGGCAGGGTGCTGGCGCAGGAGTTGGGAAAAAGGCGACGAGGGGACGGCCTCGCCGCCGTGTTCACCTCGGACCTCGGCCGCGCGATCGAGACGGCGGAGCTCGCGTTCGGCGATTCCGGCATCCCGATACATGAAGACTCACGGCTCCGGGAGTGCAACTACGGGGAGCTAAACGGTATGCCGTCGTCGCGCCTCGAAGCTGAGCGGCCTCTACATGTCGACGAGCCGTTCCCCGAGGGTGAGAACTACCGCCAAGTCGTCGAGCGCGTTCGGGATTTCCTCGAAGATCTCCCCTCGGAGTACGACGGCGGGCGCGTAGCCGTCATCGGACATTCGGCCACCCGCTGGGCCCTCGATCACCTGCTGAAGGGGACGCCGCTCGAGGAGCTCCTGGTCGCGCCCTTCGAGTGGCAGGAAGGCTGGGAGTACGTGCTTCCGACCATGTGACCGGCGGGAAGCGCTACATCTGCGGGCGCCGCTCTCGACCACGCGGTGCCGACGAACCGTCCCGATGCGCTGGAGGTCGTCGTCGTGCGGCCGTGGTACTGCGCCCTATTCGCGGCCCATCGACCAGACGAAGATGACGTCTGACCGGTTGTGGTAGCAGAAGGCAGCACCCTTGCCGTAGTAGCGGGTCGGTTCGAGATCCTTGGCGCTGCGGGTGAGGCCGTACTCGAAGTTCCCGTACGGCCAACTGCCGGCGGAGCTGTTCCCGTTGAACCTGAACGAGCGCAGTGTGAGTCGCTCGCCGAGAACGAGACGACCGGCGAAGTACGGAACGAGTGACGGCCGGTCATTGGCCAACGGTGTGAAGCGCTCACCAGGTGCGTCCGTCGAGTACCACTCGAATTCCGGCTCCAGGGCGAAGACGTGATCTAGTCCGCTGAGATCGCCGCTGTTGAACGCATCGAGGAAGCGCCCAATGAGAGTCTCCACTTCGCCTGCAGTGCAGAGCGTCGACTGCTCCGGTTCCGGAGGCGGCGCGGCTACGCGCGTCGGCACGCCATGCCGGGCAAAGATGCGAAGCACGCGAGCCGGCGCGATCCGCGGAACCCGTACACCGTTGACGAGGAGGTCGACGACGGGCGCCTGTGATCGCCAGGGCGGGTAGAACCAGCCCTTCTGGTTCGCCTGGCTCGGCCGGGTCGGGCGCGGCTTCTCGGGCCAGCCCCAGAAGAGTCCGAGCCGGAGCCGTGGCCTTTTGCCTAGGCGACGAACAGTCTCGTCCTTCGCCCTCGGCGCATCGGCGAGCGCCACGAGCAAAGTCCGATTCTCCGCCCAGTTCGAAAGGAGGACGGGACGCGCGAGGCCCGGCCCACTCACGAGGATGTACCGGGGCGCGGCCGCCTCGACGGAGGAGACAAGAACGAGTGCCGCCGCAGCGGGCTCCGACGAGAGCCAGCGTTCGAGCCACGACTTAATTACACCAGTAGCGCTCATCGGGTTGCGAGCTCGGCAGAAAGTGAGAGTTACGTGCTTCCCGACCTCCTGACCGGCTCGTACAGCCGTCGGGTCCGAACCCGCAGGGCAAGGCCTGTCTCGCCTTCCCCCTGTCCGGGGCGCGGACCTAGACTGATCGCAATGAAGGAGGCGAACGTCGCCGTTCAGCTTCCGGTCGCCTTCGGCGGCCTGAACCCGCCTGACGTCTGGCCGCGTCCCCGGAGCGTGCCCAGGCCGGAGCGCCTCGCGGCGCCCATCGAGACGCTTCAGGGAGTGGGGCCGGCGCTTGCGCGCCGCCTCGCCCGCATCGGCATCGAGCAGATCGGCGATCTTCTCTGGCAGCGCCCGCGGCGCTACGAGGAGCCGGTGCCGGCGAAACGGATCTGCGACCTCTTCGGCGACGAGGAGGCGGTGATCGAGGTCGTCGTCAGGTCGGTGTCGAGCCGTCGCAGAGGGCGGCTGAAGATCCTCACCGCGCGGGTCGCCGACGAAAGCGGCGAGATCAAGGCCACGTGGTTCAACCAGCCCTGGCTCGAGGGGCGGCTCGCGCACGGGACGCACGTGCGACTGCGAGGACGTGCCAACAAGTTCGGCTTCGCCGTCTCCTCGTACGATCTCGACGGCGAGGCCGAGACGGCCGACTTCGCCCCCGTCTATCCGGCGAGCGAGGACGTCTCGCAGAAGAAGCTCCGGGAGCTTCGCGCGCAGGCGCTCGAGCTCGTGCGCGACGCAGGGGAGCCGCTGCCCGCCGCGCTTCGCGCGCGCGAAGGGCTCCCACTTCGCGCCGACGCGCTGGCGGCTTTGCACCGTCCGCGGACACTGGCCGAGGCCGAGACGGGACGCGTCCGTCTGGCGTTCGAGGAGCTGCTGGTGCTCCAGCTCGCGCTTTCACGGACGGCCGTCGCACGCGAGCGGGCGTCCGCCGAGCCTCTAGCTTCTCCGGGTGAGGTGATCGAGCGCTACCGCGCCTCGCTGCCGTTCACCTTGACGCCGGACCAGGAGCGCGCAATCGAGGAGATCGACGGCGACCTCGCGCGCCCGACGCCGATGCAACGGCTCCTGCAGGGAGACGTCGGCTCGGGGAAGACGGTCGTTGCGCTGTACGCGCTGCTACGAGCGGTCGAGGCGGGGCGCCAAGCCGCACTGATGGCGCCCACGGAGACGCTCGCGGAGCAGCACTTCCTGACGATCGACGAGCTTTGCACGCCTCTCGGGATCCGGGTTTCGTTGCTCACGAGCTCGCTCCGAGCGCGCGAGCACGCCGTCGTGCGGCAGCTGATCGCGTCGGGGGACGCGGCTCTCGTCGTCGGAACCCACGCGCTCATCCAGAAGGAGGTCGACTTCCGCGACCTCGCCGTCGCCGTCGTCGATGAGCAGCATCGTTTCGGGGTCGGCCAGCGGAGCGCCCTCGTCGAGGGTCGTAGCCCGCACGTCCTCCATCTCACGGCGACGCCGATTCCGCGAACGCTCGCCCTGACCGTCTACGGCGACCTCGACGTGAGCGAGCTCGCCCTCCCGCCGGCGAACCGGAAGCCGATCGTCACGGGCTGGGTTACCGAAGAGCGAAGCTCCGAGGCGTACCAGCGCCTGCGCCGCCACCTCGACGACGGACGGCAGGCGTACGTCGTGTGCCCGCTGATCGAGGAGTCCGAGACACTGGTCGCGCGAGCCGCCGAGGCCGAGACCGAGCGGCTTCGCGCAGGGGAGCTCCGCGGCTACCGCGTGGGTTGCCTGCACGGCCGTCTTCGCACCGCGGACAGGCGAGCTGTGATGGCGAGCTTCAAGGCGCGAGAGCTCGACGTCCTTGTCGCGACGACCGTGATCGAGGTCGGCGTCGACGTCCCGAATGCAACGATCATGATCGTGCAGGAGGCCGACCGGTTCGGGCTCGCCCAGCTTCACCAGCTGCGCGGGCGGGTCGGCCGGGGCGCTGAGCAGTCGTACTGTCTGCTCGTCTCGCGGCAGCGTGATGAGCTCACCGAAGGCGCGGTCGAACGTCTGGAGGCGATGGTCGCGACGACGGACGGCTTCGAGCTCGCAGAGCGCGATCTCGAGATCCGCGGCGAGGGTCAGCTCCTCGGCGCGCGCCAGTCCGGCCTCTCCGATCTCCACTTCGTTCGTCTCCGCCGCGACCGCGAGCTGCTCGAGCGGGCGCGGGAATCGGCGCGCGCCATTGACGACGAGGGCCTGCTGGCGGAGGAGGCCGACCGCCTCTTCGGCCAAGCCGAGCATCTGGGTGACAGTTGAGGATTACGAGAAATCCGACCTCCGGCGAGCGCACAATCGATCCGGCAGAAGTAACGCCGTGAGGATCGTCGCCGGCTCGCGGAAAGGGCACCGGATCGACGCACCCAAGGGGGTCGTCACCCGCCCGACCGGCGATCGCGTGCGCGAGGCGGTCTTCGCGCTCATCGGCCCGGTGGACGATGCAGCGGTGCTCGACGTCTTCGCCGGGTCGGGTGCGATGGGACTCGAGGCGCTCTCGCGCGGTGCCTCTCGCTGCGTGTTCGTCGAGCGCGAACGCGAGGCCTGCCGGGTCATCGAGCGCAATCTCGCGAAGCTGCGCCTCACGGGAGCCGTCGTTCTCTGCCAGGACGCCCAGCGTGCGCTCCGCGAGGAGCTCGCGCGGCAGCGCACCTACGACCTCGTGCTCGTCGATGCGCCCTACGAGGACTGGGAGCGGTACGTCACGCCGCTGGGCGAGCTCCTTCCCGGGCTCCTCGCGGATGACGGCCTGGCGGTCGTGGAAACCTCGTCTCGCACGGAACCGAAGCTTCCCCTCGACCTCGTCACCACGCGCCGCTACGGTTCCGCACGCATCACGGTCTTCTCCCGATGATCACCGCTCTTTGCCCAGGCAGCTATGACCCCGTCACGAACGGGCACGTCGACGTCATCCGAAGAGCCGCCTTGATCTTCGACAGAATCGTCGTCGGCGTCATCCGGGACCCTCTCCACAAGCAGACGCTGTTCTCGGTCGAGGAGCGCGTTATGTTCCTCGAGGGTGCGCTCGCCGAGGTCGAGAACGTGGTCGTCGACGTGTTCTCGGAGCTTGTCGTCGACTTCGCCCGGAAGCACAGCGCCCAAACGATGGTCAAGGGTCTCCGCGTGATCTCGGACTTCGAATGGGAGTTCCAGATGAATCATCTGAACCGCCAGCTCGCGCCGGAGATCGAGACCGTCTACGTCATGGCGAGTCCCCTGTACAGCTTCGTCTCGTCGAGCGGCGTCAAGGAGATCGCGTCGTTCGGCGGGAGAGTCGACGAGCTGGTCCCGGCTGCGGTTGCGCATCGCTTCGCCGAGCTCTACCCCGACGGTCGGCCGGGCGCTCCCGTCTCCCCCCAGGAGTAGACTTTCCGACCCATGGACGTCCTCGTTCTCATCGACAAGCTCGACGACCTCGTGCACAACGCGAAGGC
>JBBDMN010000014.1:3887-8563 GCA_040878305.1 Gaiellaceae bacterium | reverse complement strand
TCGGGGCGGCGACGACGCTGATGCACCTGCTCTCCCCCGGCGACCACGTCGTCGCCGTGAACGATGTGTACGGAGGCGTCTACCGGATGTTCTCGCAGGTGTACGAGCCGAAGGGCTACCGCTTCACGTTCCTGTCGCCCGAGGAGATCTCGACCGGCCTCGCAGACCATCTCGACGAGCAGACGCGCTTTGTCTGGCTCGAGTCGCCGACGAACCCGCTCCTCAACCTCGTGGACATCAGCGCCGCGGCAGAGGCCGCCCACTCGGTCGGCGCCCTCGTCGTCGTCGACAACACGTTCGCCACGCCGTACCTTCAGCAGCCGCTCTCGCTCGGCGCCGATGTCGTCCTACACTCGACGACGAAGTACCTCGGCGGCCACTCGGACGTCGTCGGCGGCTTCCTCGCGACGAACGACGACGGAGTCTCGGAGCAATTAGCGTTTCTCCAGAAATCGCTCGGCGCGATTCCGGGGCCATTCGACTCGTGGCTCGTTCTACGCGGGATCAAGACGCTTGCCGTCCGGATGGACCGGCATTGCGAGAACGCCGCGGTCGTGGCCGCGTACCTCGAACGCAACTCCCGCGTGAAGCGCGTCCTCTATCCGGGATCGCCCGCGCACCCGGGCCACAAGGTCGCGGTGAGGCAGATGCGGAACTTCGGGGGAATGGTCTCCTTCCTTCTCGGGAGCGAGGAGGAAGCGGTCGCCGCCGTCGCGCGAACGCGGATCTGGAAGCTGGCCGAGAGCCTTGGCGGCGTCGAGAGCCTTATCGAGCACCCGGCGCGGATGACCCACGCATCGACCGCCGACGCCCCCTTTTCCGTGCCACCGACACTCATCCGGCTCTCCGTGGGTATCGAGGCGGCGGACGACCTGCTCGCCGACCTCGAGTCGGCGCTCGCAGCATGACCGCAGCTTCGACGACGATCGCGCTGGTCGTCCGCGGACCGAACTGGCGCTACGACCTGACCATCCGCGAGCAGTCGGAGATCGGAGGGCACCTCGCGTTCATGGTCGACCTCGTCCACACCGGCGTGCTCGAGGCAGCCGGCCCTTTCTTCCAGACCCCTGACGAGAGTCTCGACGGCGACCTCGTCGGGCTCGTCGTGTTCGCGGACGCAGATCCCGAGACGGCCCGGCGAGTGCTCGAAAACGATCCGGCTCGCGTCGCCGGGACGGTCGCCTACGAGGTGCTCCGGTGGTATCAGTAACAGTCGCGCCGATCGACCTGCACCACCTCAACGAGCGCATCATCGGCTGCTATGTGCTCGAGACACAGGACGGCCCCGCGCTCTTCGACTGCGGCCCTACGACTTGCATCCCGCACCTGAAGGCCGGACTCGCAGAGCGCGGGCTCGACCTATCCGACATCCGTCACCTGCTTCTCTCGCACATCCATCTCGACCACGCAGGCGCGGCCGGGGTGCTCGTGCGGCAGCACCCGTGGCTCCAGGTGCACGTCTCCGGGGTCGGCGCCCCGCACCTCGTCGACCCCTCGAAGCTCGAGGCGAGCGCGCGAAGGTTGTACGGGACGAGCTTCGACTCGCTGTGGGGTGAGCTGGCTCCTGTTCCCGAGCAGAACGTCCACGTCGTAGGGAACCGCATCCTCGGACTCGAGTGCTTTCCAACGCCGGGTCACGCCTGGCACCACGTTTCCTACCTCGACCCCGACGGCACCCTCTACGCGGGGGACGCGGCCGGTGTACGCATAGCACCCGGCCGCTTCGTTCTCCCGCCCTGCCCACCGCCCGAGCTCGATCTCGAGGCCTGGGAACGCACGATCGAGGAGATCGAGCGCCGCACGCCCGGCCGGCTCGCGCTGATCCACTTCGGCACGTTCGACGAGGTTGAGGAGCACCTCGCCGCGCTCCGCGAGACCCTCTCGAGCTGGGCGGGACGAGTCAAGGACGGCATGGACGAGGACACGTTTATCGCTGCGGCGCGGTACGACACGGCGCAGACCGACCCTGAGCTCGCCGACCTGTACGACGAAGCCGCTCCCTTCTGGCACCACTATCGCGGCCTCGAGCGTTACTGGCGAAAGCGTCGAGAGCCCGCCGCGGACTAGCGCGAAGCGTGCGTCTCGAGGTCGGCCATGGAGACGAACTCGAGTGCGGAGGCATGGGTCGCCTCGAGGACGACCGGTGGCGCTAGGCCAGCCTCCAGGGCCTCGTTCCAGCGCTCGGCGACCACGCACCAGCGGTCGCCCGGCTTCAACCCGGGGAACATCCACTGCGGCTGCGGAGTGACGAGGTCGTTCCCACGCGACACCGAGAACTCGAGAAACTCCTCGGTCATGACCGCGCAGACAACATGCATGCCGAGGTCTCCCGAGCCGGTGCGGCAGTACCCGTCTCGATAGAAGCCCGTCACCGGATCGAAGGCGCAAGGCTCGAGATCGCCGCCGAGGACGTTCACGCCCAGCCCGTAACGAGCCACCGCCCTCGGCGGAAGCGAGCCAGCATGGCCGTCAGTCGCACGAGAATCAGGATGACGAGTGCGGCCCAGACGCCTCGGATTCCCCAATCGCCAGCGAGCGCGACGAGCAACACGGCAGCGCAGAGGCAGAACGCGGCAGCCATCGAGAGTGCGAGGAACGGCCCGTCTCCGGCCCCGATCAGGATCCCGTCCAGCGCAAACACGGCCCCGTTCAGCGGCTGCATCAGCGCGAAGAGCGGCCAGAGGAGCGCCGTCTCGTCAAGCACTGCACTGTCGCCGGTGAAGATGCGCGGCAATGCCCCTGCGAGGGCGAGCATCAGCAACGCGAACGCACCGCCCGCCGCGACCGAGAGCCAGATCATGCGCTCGCCGGCCGCGTACGCGCGCTCCGTCCGCCCGGCGCCGAGCTCCCGGCCGACGATGATTTGCCCCGCGATCGCCACCGAGTCGAGGACGAGCGCGAGGAAGATGAAGAGCTGGAAGGCGATCTGGTGCGCCCCGATCGCAGCCTCGCCGAACCGGGTCGCGACGGCGCCGGCGAGAACGAATGAGCCGATGAGGGCGGTCGTCCGCAGGAAGATCCACTTCCCGAGCGAGAGAACCCGCCTCGCAAGCACGAGCCGGGGCCGCGACTCCCCCACACGCAGCCCGCGCAGGATCACGACGATGAAGGTCGCTCCCATCCCGAGCTGGGCCATCGCAGTTCCCGCCGCCGATCCCGCGATGCCCCAGTCGAAGCCGTAGACGAAGAGCACCTCGAGGAAGACGTTCGCCACGTTCCCGGCGATCACGATGACGAGCGGCGTGCGCAGGTCGGCGATCCCGCGCAGGTAACCCTGGCCCCCCAGCGCGAGGAAGGCCGCGGGGAACCCGATCGCGGCGATGCGGAGGTACGTGACGGCGTGCTCGGCGGCCTGCCCTTCGCCACCCATGAGCGCGACGAGCGGCTCCGCAAGCACCGCGATGAGCGCAGAGACGGCAATACCGAAAGCGAGCGAGAGCCAGATCGCCTGCGCGCCGAGTCGTCGCGCCACCTCGGCCTCCCCCGCTCCACCCGCCCGGGCGACCTGGGCAGTCGTCCCGTACTGGAGGAAGTTGAAGATCGCGAACGCGCCGCCGAGGATGGTCGCGGCGATGCCGAGCGCTGCGAGCTGCGAGCGCCCGAGGTGCCCGACGATGGCCGTGTCGACGAGAAGGTAAAGCGGCTCGGCCGCGAGTGCGCCGAGCGCGGGAATCGCGAGCTTGAGGATCTCCCGGTCGTACGGCGACCGAAGCTTCACGCGCGAACGCCCTGCGAGAGACGGATCGTCACTAACCGTTCGTCGCGGCGATCGTCGCCTCGTAGGCGGCGACGTAGTCCGCGACCATGTGCTCCGGCGAGAAGCGCTCCTCGACCTCGCGCCGGATCTCCGCCGGGTCGAGCGAGTCTGCAAGCTCGAGCGCCTTCGGGTCCTCCATCTCCCGATAGTTGTCGACGATGACCCCCGTCCTGCCGTGATCGATGATCTCGGGCACGGCGCCGCGACGCGTCGAGAGCACCGGCGTCCCACAGGCCATAGCCTCGATCATCATCAGCCCGAACGGCTCCTCCCAGTCGATGGGGGAGATGAGCGCCCGCGCTCCCATCAAGAGCTCGACCTTCTCTGCGTGACCGACCTCGCCGACGTACTCGATCAACTCACCGAGATGGGGGCGGACGAACTCGTCGAAGTACCTGATCTCGAGAGGCTCCCGGCACTTCGCCGCGATCTTGAGCGGCAACCCGGTCTCCAGCGCGACCGCGAGCGCGCGGTGCGCTCCCTTGTCCGGGCTCATACGCCCCAGGAAGAGGAGATACTCGCCGCCCGACTTCCGCCGGAATGGGTACATGGAGAGATCGAGGGCGTTCGGGCAGTTCGCGATCCAGGGCAGCTCGGGCTTCGGCTTACGCTGATTCATCGAGATCGAGATCAGCTTGGCCTGCGGCGCCAGCGACACGACGTTCTCGTACAACCGCCCCGGCTGGCCGTCGAGCGGTCCGTGCACGGTGTGGCAAAACGGGACGCGTAGAAGCCCCCCGAGGGCGAGCCCGAGGAGCCCGGTGTGGTCGTGGACGACATCGAACTCGTCGCCTTTCCGAATCGCGTGGACGGTGTGCTGCATCTCCCAGTAGGTGTGTCCGATCCATTCACTCGGCGCCGTCTGGAAGACGGATTCGAGGCGTGCGCGCGTCTGCGAGTCGCCGGAGGCGAAGAGCGT
>JBBDMN010000014.1:0-3787 GCA_040878305.1 Gaiellaceae bacterium | reverse complement strand
ACTAGACACCCTCGGCAATCGTGACACGTCCCCGCTCGACTGCAACCGACCAGTTGCGGCCGAAGGCGCGGACACCTTCGACCCGCAAGCCCTCGAGCCAGCTCGGCAGCTCGTCGGTGACGGTCGAGACGAGGCGCTGGCGCACGCGGTCGGGCTCGATCCCGAGGAGGACGCGCACGAGCAGGATCGGGGTTCCTGCCGCCCAGGCCTGAGGGCGCGCTGCGGTGGGGTACGCGATCGGGAAAGGCGTCTCATCCCGCGCGTAGCCGGCGAAGACCTCCGGCAGCGACCAGTCGAAGTGGCCGGCAGCCTCGATCAGCGCGCGGGAGAGCCGTCTCGCGACTTCGACGTATCCGTGGCGCGCGAGGCCCCAGGCGGCGAGCGCCGTGTCGTGAGGCCACACGGTTCCGTTGTGGTAGCTGATCGGGTTGTACGCGGCTTCGTCGCTCGCCATCGTGCGGATCCCCCAGCCCGACCAGAGCGACTCGGAGAGGAGCTGGTCGACGACCGGGCCGACCCGCTCAGGAAGCGCGATGCCGCTCCAGAGAAGATGGCCCATGTTCGAGCAGCGCGCGTCAACGTGCTTCTTGTCGCCATCCAGGGCGAGCGCGAAGAATCCACCCCGCTCCTCGACCCAGAACGCCTTGTCGAAGGCTGCGCGGAGCTCGTCGGCTTCGCGCTCGAGCCGCGCGGCGAGCTCGGGCTCGCGCCAGACGTCCCGGGCGATCTCGGCCAGGCCGCGCTTCGCGTCGTAGACGTAGCCCTGCACCTCTACCGGCGCGATCGGCGCCTCGGCCCACCGCCCGTCGTGGAAGCGCTGCGAGTCGCCGGAGTCCTTCCACGACTGATTCGTGAGACCCACGCCCGCCTGGCGTGCGTACTCGACGAAGCCGTCGTTGTCGATATCGCCGTAGCGGTCGATCCACTCGAGGGCGAGCATCGCGGGCTCGCGCAGCCGGCGGACGAGCACCGCGTCGTCTGTCCAGCGCCACGTCTCGGCGAGGAGCACGAGGAAGAGCGGCGTCGCGTCGATCGAGCCGTAGTAGCGCGGAAACCAGAACTCCGCTGCCCGGCCGTGGCGGACCTCGTGGACGATCTTCCCGGGCTCGGCGTCGATCTCCGGATCCACCGTCTTGGCCTGCAGGTCGGCGAGTGCGTCGAGTGCACCTATCGCGGGCTCCGGCCCGAGAAGAAGTGTCTGGAGTGACGTGATCGCCGTGTCGCGACCGAACACCGTCATGAACCAGGGCATGCCTGCGGCGAAGAGCGGGCGCCGGAACTCACCAGTTCGCATGCGCAGCGCCGCGAGGTCCGCAATCGACCGGTCGAAGGCGCGGCGCAGGCTCTCCCAGCCGCCGCGTACCCGCGGCACCCGCAGCGTCCAGGCGGCCACGACGTCGCCGAGCGTCTCGCGCTCCTCGTCGAGATGCTCGACGAGCTCCGGCTCCGTATCGAAGTCGAGCGCCGGGTGGATGTCGACGGTGAGATCCCAGCGCTCGTGCGGATCGAGCGAGAGGTCGAACGCCACGCCGCCTTGGTCGACTCGCCCGACCTGCGAGAGGACGACCCGGGTGCTCAAGTCGCCCGCCGGATCCACGATCAGGATCTGGCGGTGCGCTTCGTCGTACGTCGAGGGCGCGGCCGGCGGCAGGTCCGGTGCGTGCTCGGGGTCGCCGAGCGAGAAATCGTGGTGCTTGACCGAGATGATGTCGGCGAAGTCCGCGGCGAGCTCGAGGGAGAGCTCGAAGTCGAGCTGGTGCATGCTCTCGTTCCGGACGGCGACTCGCTCCTGCATCCCGGTACCGACGAAGCGCTCCCGGGAGATCGAGAGCGCGTCCTGCGGGAGCCCGTTCAGGCTGGGGTTGCGGAGGTAGAACGCCGCCGCAAAGTGCTCGACCCGCCCCGACGAGAGCAGCAGCGGGCGCGACCCCTCGAGGCGGAGCACGAAGCGCGAGAGGAAGCGCGTGTCGTGCGCGAAGAAGCCGCTCGTGTCGGCGGCGATGTCGCCCCGCTCGTCGCAAATGCAGAACGTCGACCCCTCGAGGATCGTTAACACCGGCTTCCCCTCACGTTCGGCGCACGACTCTCGCTCCGCTCGACTGCGCGAGCGCCTTCACGACGAGCTCGTCCACGTTGACGTGCAGCGGGCGCGTGAGCGCGAACATCACGCAGTCCGCGACCTCCTCCGGTGTGACCGGATCGACCCCTGCGTATACGGCCTTCGCGGCCTCGGCGTCACCCCGGTAGCGGACGAGCGAGAACTCGCTCTCGACGAGGCCCGCGTCCACCGTCGTGATGCGGATCGGGCGTCCGAGCAGATCCTCGCGCAGCGCGTAGACAAAACCGCGCACGGCGAACTTCGACGCGACGTACGACGCGGCGTCCTGGTACGCCTGCCGCCCCGCAACCGAGCCCATGAAGACAATGTGGCCCCCGTCGCGGATGTGAGGGAGGCAATGACGCGTCATCCGCAGAACTCCGTCGACGTTCGTGTGCAGCACGATCGCCTCGTCCTCCGGATTCGACTCCGAGAACGGATAGCGACCGAGGGCCAGGCCCGCGTTGTTGAACAGGATGTCGATACCTCCGAGCTCGGATACCGCACGCCCGACGAACGCCGCGGTGCTCTCCTCGTCCGTGACGTCGAGCGGGAGGGCGACGTCCGCCTCGACCCGCTCGACCCGGCGCGCCCCGCCGACGACTCGCACTCCGGCGTCCCGCAGCTTTCGCGCGGTCGCCGCCCCGATGCCGCTCGATGCGCCCGTGACGACTGCGGTCTTGCCGTTCAGATCCACGAGTCTGAGCCTAGACGTAGGGGCGAGATATATCTCGCCCCTGCAGCCGTCGTTAGGAAAGCTCGACCGACTCGATTGCGATCGGCTCGACCGGCCGGTCGCGCGCGTCCCGCTCGACGGCCGAGATCCGGTCGACGACGTGCTGACCGGAAGTGATCCGACCGAAGACGGTGTGCTTTCCGTCGAGCCAGGGACAAGAGTCTGCGGTGACGATGAAGAACTGCGAGCCGTTCGTGCTCGGTCCGGAGTTGGCCATCGCCAAGGCGCCTTTCTCGACCCGGTGGTCGTTGAACTCATCCTCGAACGTGTAGCCGGGACCCCCGGTGCCGTCTCCGCGGGGGCACCCGCCTTGGATCATGAAATCCGGGATCACGCGGTGGAAGGCGAGCCCGTCATAGAAGCCGTCCGCCGCCAGCTTCGTGAAGTTCTCGACCGTCTTCGGAGCATCGTCCGGGAAGAGCTCGAGGTCGATCGCACCTTCGGTCGTGTGTAGGACTGCCTTGGTCACGGCGGCGACGCTAGCAGCCGGGGCGAAACCCATGCCGCACTGGGTGGACGCGTGGCAGGCGCAGAGCACGTGCGCTCGTCTCCCTCGTCCGAGGGACAGGTCAGGGAAGACGCGATGCCGACAGTCAACCTATGCGGCGCCGCTCGGCAGCTCTGGTTTTGCTTGCGTTCTTCGCGGCGGCGATCCTCGCATCCACGGGCGCGAATGCTTCTCGTAGCCCCGTTCCCGACGTCGTCGGCGTACAGGCCGGGCCCTTCTCCGCGGTGATCCGATGGCAGGTGCCGGAGTCCGCACGCGTCGTCGTCGAGGTCGGCCCGGACGATCGCTACGGCATCTGGTCCCCCACGACGATCGCCAACGGCGCGCTCACCGGGCGAACCACGCTGTCGGGACTCGAGCCCGCGACGACGTATCGGTTCCGAGTCCTCACTCGCTGGCGGACGGGCATGCGCGCCGAGGCACGGGGCTCGTTCAGGACCGACCC
>JBBDMN010000013.1:5361-8608 GCA_040878305.1 Gaiellaceae bacterium | reverse complement strand
ATGACGTCGAGCGCCACCAACGAGATTCTCCTCGTCGCCGCGACCGAGCTCGAGCTCGGCGGTCAGCCGGGGCTCGTCTGCGGCGTCGGGCCGGTCGAAGCCGCTGCCGCAACCGCTCGGGCGCTCGCGCTCGACGGCCCGCGCGCGGTGCTCCACGTCGGTCTTGCGGGGGGCAGACGGCTTACCCCCGGTTCCCTCGTTCTCGGCACCGAAGCGATCTACAGCGACCTCTCGGCGAAGATCCCGGTTGTCGAACGGGTGGAGTCCGATCCCACGCTCCTCGCAGCCCTGCAAACGGCCGCGCCTGAGGCGATCTCGCTGCCGATCATGACGAGCGCTGCTGTCTCGGAGTCGGGCCAGGTGGCGCCACATGAGCTGAGGGTCGAAGCCATGGAGGGATTCGGGGTACTGCGTGCGTGCCAGCTCGCCGGCGTCCCGGCCATCGAGGTGCGCGCGATCTCGAACGACATCGGCGAAGGCGATCGGGCGCTCTGGATGCTCAGGCGTGGTCTGGAAGCGCTCGAGGAGGCGCTGCCGCGCTTGCTCGAAGCAGTTCGCAAGTAGACGCCGCGTGGCGCGGGGAGCGAGACCGAAAGAACGCGGGCTGCCTCCGCCGCTCCCGCCCGAGCGCCGGACGATCGGTCAGCTCGTCGCCGAGTCGATCCGGCTCTACGGTGCTCAGTTTGTGCGGGCTCTCCCGCTCGGGCTCGTGGTCGCGGCGATCAACCAGGCCTCGCTCGGGTTCGGAAGAGTGGCGACGACCGTCGTCCTCATCCTCGGCGGGCCGCTCTTCACCCTTGCGTACGCGTACGCGGCGAAGCTCGTCGCGGCGCAAACCGTGCCCGTCCGCTCCTGGCTCGTAGCTCTCGGGGTGGGGACCCTCGTCTGGATCCCCGCGGCGCTCCTCTTCCCATGGTTCGCCCTGGCCGCCGTCCTCTGGCTGGCGCTCGTCGGGCTCTGCGTCCCTGCCGCCATCATCGAGGGGACGTCGTTCACGGGCTCACTGCGCCGAGGAGTCGACCTCGGTCGCGTCGACTACATCCACGCCGCCGGCTCGCTGGCCACGATCGTCATCCTCTTCGTCCTCACTCGTCTCGGGCTGGCTCTCTTGCTCGAGTCCCAGGCCGAGAACACCGTGCGCACGGCGATCTTCCTCGCAGATGCCGTCCTCGCGCCGCTGCTCTTCCTCGGCGGCGCCATGCTGTACGTCGACCAGGAGGCTCGGTTACGCTCGCCGGGAGAGCGACGAGAGGAGCGAGATGCCGACCTACCTGATGCTCACGACGCTGACCGAGAAAGGCGTGCAGACGCTGCACGCGAATCCCGCCCGCCTGCGTGAGGTCAACAAGGACGTCGAGGAGATGGGCGCGAAGGTGCTGCACCAGTGGGCTGCGCTCGGGGCGTACGACTTCGTCAACATCGTCGAGGCGCCCGACGACGTGACCATCGCGAAGGTGTCCGTAACGCTCGGCGCCCGCGGGAGCGCGAAGCTCGAGTCGCTCCCGCTCATCTCGGTGGACGACTTCCTGGCGACGCTTTCGTAGGGGCGAGGTATCTCGCGCAGCCTCGCCCCCTTGGTGCGCAAGACCGCACGGATTCCGGTCGCGCGAAGATCCCTGAAGGCGTCCGCTTCGCGGCCGCGCGCTTCTTGTCACACAGGGCTCTGTTCAGGCGGCGAGGAAGCCGGTCATGCGCGGCTCGACGTCGAGAGGGCTCTCGGCAAGGCCTGCCTGCGGATCGAGGTTGAACTCGCGCGGCGCGACGTCGTTCGGCGTGTCCGGATGAAAGAGCGCGGCCAGGAGCTGAATCTGCCCGCGACCGGGGCCGAGCTCCCACTGCCCGCCGCCATACGCGCCGATTCCCTGCGTCTCGCAATAGTCATAGGCGGCGAAGAGCCGTTCCACGGAGCCGAACCGCGACGGCTTCACGTTCACGGTGCGCGGCGGCCAGGGCAGCGCTTGGATGTCCTCGACCGAGTGGATGATCGCGTCCCACGTCACGCGGTCGCGATGCGGCTCGAGCACGGCTTCCGTCTCCTCGGTGAGCCCGGGATCCTCGAGCCAGGCGTCGGGTAGTCCTTCGGCGACGCGGCCGTAGAGCGCGGCATCCGGCGGTGTGTCCACGGTCGTTCCGCGGTACTGGCCCTTGAAGTCGACCGAGTCGACGGCGCCGGTGGCGGCGAGCTCCGCGACGAGCGCGTCGTCCCACTTCCCGTTGGCGTCGAGCTTGAAGCGCAGCGACGGGTAGAGGTCGAGCCACCTGCTGAAACGCTCCGTCGAAGGCGGCTCGCCGAGACCCATCGACACGACGAACGCGACCGGCCGCGGCTCGCGAGCGACGGCTTCGCCAAGGGAGAGGCCGGCCTGCCGGAGTGCCAGGTCGAGGGCGGCGCTCTCGTAGGACCACCGGCGGTAATCGAGATAGGCGTGTTGCGCGGGCTCCTGCGCGAAGAGCGGTAGCTGGGCGACGTGCTCGGAGAACGTGTGCAGCGTCCACGCGCCGGCAAGCGGGAATACCGGTCCGAGCGCCAGCGAGAGGTCGTGCTCCTCCCCATGGTAGGTCACGTCCTCGCCGATTCCCTCCTCTCCCCCTCCCTGCAAGCGGACGACCGTCGTCTTGCGGAGAAACTCAGGTCGCGCCTGCAGCTCGAGGCCCTCAAGGGCATAGCCGTCGATCTGGAGCGGTAAGTCGCGGACGTTGTCGTAGAGGCTCACAGCGCGGCGAACGCTACCGCCGCCTCGGCGGCGAGCCGCGCGTTGGCGACGATCAGCGCGCGGTTCACGTCCAGCGTCCGGCCTCCGCTTCGCTCATGCAGGAAGCTGAGCACGAAGGGCGTGACCGCCTGTCCCGTCACGCTCGCGGTTCGAGCCGCGGATAGGGCTTCCTCGATCAGCTCTGCGACATCGAGGCTCTCCGGCGGCGGGTTCGCGAGCAGGAGACCCGCACCGCCGAGCTCCCAATGGGCCGCGGCGATGCGAGCGGACTCGCCCACGTCCTCCACGCGCTGCGGCACCGGCGGGCCTCCGTCGGCCGCGTAGAAGAGCGGCAGCGTGTCCGTCCCGAAGCCGAGGACCGGAACCCCGAGGGTCTCCAGGAGCTCGGCCGTCGCGGGCACGTCCAGAAGCGACTTCACCCCGGAGGACACGACCAGCGCCTGCGTGCGGGCGAGCACGGGGATGTCGGCGGACACGTCCGGGGGAGAGGGGAACCCGCGGTGGACGCCGCCGATCCCGCCGGTGCCGAGGAA
>JBBDMN010000013.1:4108-5261 GCA_040878305.1 Gaiellaceae bacterium | reverse complement strand
CGCGCGGCCGCCTCGAGCGCGAGATCGGGCCCGCCGACGATCCAGCCCGCGGCGAGCGCGTCGCCGGCGCCGGTCGAGTCGACGATCTGAGCGACCGGGAGCGCTGCGCGCTCGTCCCCGTCGAACGAGCATCCCTGCGCTCCACGCTTGAGGATCCAGGTTACGCCGGGAAAGGGGCCACCTACGATCCGCTCCTCGTCCTCGTTGGCAAAGACCGTGTCCGGAGCGAGCGCGGCCACGCGTTTGCGGAACTGCTCTGCTCCTGCATCCCGGATCGCGCTCCAGGTTCCGAGGTCGACGCTGACCGCGGCGCCCTCAGCTCGGGCGAGCTCGACCGCGCGGAACGCGGCGTTCCGTGCGGGCTCGCGGAGGAGCGCATAGCCGGAGACGAAGAGGTGGTCGCAGTCCTCGATCCACTCGGGCTCGACATCGTCTGGCTGTAGCTGGGAGGCGGTCGCGCGATCGGCGGCCATCGAGCGCTCTCCGTCCGGCGAGACGAGCGAGCAGATGACCCCGTTCCGTCCGCCCGCCGGCCCGAGCACCTGGACCCCCGCCGACTCGAGCCCAGCGACCGCGAGCCGTCCCGCGTCGTCGACTCCGTGCTTGCCGATGAATCGCGCGCTCGCGCCGAGCGCTGCGGCCCAGGCCGCGACGTTCGCCGCCTGGCCGCCCGGAGACACGCGGATCTCCGCATCCGTGTCGCCTCCGACCGCGATCGGCCCCGAGAGCCGGACGGCGACGTCGAGCGTGAGATCACCCAAGGCGCAGACAAGCACCGAAGAGCTCCTTTCAGAATGAGCACCATGTCACGACGCGGCGCCGGGCGCCGCGATGCTGCGTCCTCAGTCGCGCCCATATCTTCCTGATATGGGCGCTCCTTGCGTCCTTGCCTCGCGGCACCCATCATCCGCCTCGTGACGGGTGATCATCCTGAAAGAAGCTCTACCAATCGTAAGATCTGAGGATGGACGGCGAAGAGCGACGCGGAGGTTTCCGAGCTTTCGCTCTGGGGGGCCTCCTCGGCGCCTCGGCGGCGCTCGCCGCGATCAACCGCCGCCGAAGACTGGAGCGCCGCCGCGGGCGGCCGCGGGGGCTCGCCGCCTTCGAGACCGCTCCCTGCTACCTCGAGCTGCTGGACCAGGAGCGCGAGCAG
>JBBDMN010000013.1:2531-4008 GCA_040878305.1 Gaiellaceae bacterium | reverse complement strand
TTTCGACCACGTGCCCATCTACGAGTACCGTTGCCCGAACGGGCATACGTTCGAGATCTTCCAGAAGTTCGCCGAAGCGCCCGTGCAGGTCTGCGCGATCTGCGGCGCCGGGCCCGTGGAGAAGATCCTCTTCCCCGTGGCCGTGCACTTCAAGGGATCGGGTTTCTACTCCACCGACTACGGCCGGGGGAACAAGAAGGCCAAGGAGGGCGACAGCGCCCCGGCCGAGAAGTCCGCGGACAAGCCGGCGGACAAACAGGCCGAGAAGTCCTCGAGCGAAAAGAAGCCGTCCCCGCCGACAAGCGACTGAGGTACTACCTCGCGCGTCGCCTGCAGCCGCCCGCGTAGGGCGAGCCCTTCCGCGGCGCGAGAGGTGCCGAGCGCCGGAGGAACATCGCGATCACATCCAGGTTGTCCTCGGAGCCGAGGAGAATTGACTCCCCTCCGAATGAGGACGGCTCGCCGCCGAGCCTGCAGTGGAGCGACGCTCCAGAGTCCGAGCGGAAGCGGACCCAGCCGAGCTGGGAGATCTCCCACGCCGAGAGGTCGGTGACGAGGGGCGCGGCGAGCGAGTCGCCGATGAACGGCAGCCGGAGGAAGGTCCCGAAGCTCGCGATCTTGTCTCCGACCGCATCGGCGACGGCCTGCTGGCGGCCACCTCGCGTGAGGTCGGTCTCGGCGGCGTTGAGCTGATTCGTGCGGATGCGCGAGTAGATCAGGGCTCGCTGGCCGTCCAGATGCTGCGTCCCCTTCGGGAACCGCCAGCCTTCCCAGCTCCCGCACCGGGCCGGCTTGTATGGGCAGTCGAACTTGTTCGAAAGGATCGCTCTCGGCACGGCGACGTCGATCCCGCCCATTGCGTCGATTAGCTCGCGAAACCCGTCGAAGTCGACGACGAGGACGTGGTGGATCGGGAGACCGGTCAGCGCGCGGACGGTCGCGAGAGTGAGCGCGGGCCCACCGATCTGGCCCGCCGCGTTGATCTTCGCGGAGCCGTAGCCGGGGATGTCGACCCGGAGATCTCGCGGGATCGACAGGTACGAAAGCCGGTGTTTGCCGGGATCGGTGCGAAGCAGCAGCAGCGAGTCGGAGCGCCGCGCATCGCTGCGTCCGGGTGCTTTACCGCCGTCGGTTCCGATGACGAGGATCGTGGCGGGATCGGAGAGCAGGGAGCCGTCCAGCTCGGCGAGGCGAGCCGCCGCGCGGCGGGGAAGCCGCTCGTTGGCGTCGTCGATTCCGCTCGAGAAGGAGAGATAGCCGAGGACTCCCCAGACGACGACGAGCAGGAGGATTCCGACAAGGGTGAGGGCGATCCAGAGGCCCCACCGCCTGCGGCCGCGTGGCTCTTTCGGCGCGCGCGCCGGTTGCGCGGGTCGTTTTCCTCTGTCGAGGGGAACTCTGCCCTTGACGCGACCGCCGCGATATCGCCGGTAGGGCTTGTCTCCCTCGGCCATTCGGGGCGCTATGGTAGCCCGCG
>JBBDMN010000013.1:0-2431 GCA_040878305.1 Gaiellaceae bacterium | reverse complement strand
CGGGGCGCTATGGTAGCCCGCGGTCGTGAGCGCTCCCCTCGTCATCGGTGTCGACGTGGGTGGGACAAAGCTCCTCTCCGGCCTCGTCGACCGAGAAGGAACCGTGCTCGAACAGAATCTCGTGGAGAGTCCCGGTAGCTCCGAAGAGGACGTGCTCGCGGCCATCGACGCGGCCATTGCCGAGCTCCTCGACGATCGAATCGGCGCGATCGGGTTCGGCATTCCCGCAAACCTCGAGCGGGGCACGGGACGGGTACTGGAAGCGACGAACCTGCCTTTCGATGATTTCGACCTCGCCGGTCACGCCCGAGCGCGATTCGGTCTTCCCGTAGGGGTGGAAAACGACGCGAATGCGGCGACGCTCGCAGAGTGGAAGCTCGGAGCCGGACGGGGGACTTCGAACCTCGTCATGCTCACCCTCGGCACCGGCGTCGGCGGGGGGATCGTGCTCGACGACCGTCTCTACCGCGGTTGGGCTGAGATCGGCCATATCGTGGTTCAGGCCGACGGTCCTCCGTGCCAGGGGCACTGTCACGGCCATGGGCACCTCGAGACGCTCGCCTCGGGTACAGCTGCCGATCGCGCTGCGCGGGAGCTGTGGGGCGCCGGCGCGGACGCGCACGTGCTCGTCGAACGGGCTCGCTCCGGCGACGCGGCAGCACGCGCACGATTGGCGGAGATCGGCAGGTTTCTCGGGGCGGCGATCGGCTCGCTCGCGAACCTCTTCGACCCCGAGCTCGTCGTGGTGGGAGGCGGGTTCGGCGACGCGGCGGGCGAGCTCGTCCTGGATCCCGCCCAGGAGGCGGCGCGACGACAGGCGCTGGCGCCCGCCGACGAGACTCTTCGAGTCGTGCCGGCTGAGCTAGGTGCGGTGGCAGGCCTCGTCGGTGCCGGGCTCGTCGGCTTCGAGGCGCTCGACGGGGCCTGGTAGGTAGCGCGACCCGTGCCGCTCGCGGTCTGCGCCACGCCGATCGGGAACCTCGACGACGTCACACTCCGCGTGCTCCAGGAGCTGCGCGAGGCCGATCTCGTGCTCTGCGAGGACACGCGCCGGACGCGCATCCTGCTCGACCGCCATGGCATCGACGCGCGGGTCGCGAGCTATCACCGCCACAACGAGGCGGGACGGACGAAAGAGATCGTGACGCGGCTCGAGCGCGGTGAGCGGATCGCGCTCGTGTCCGACGCTGGGCTTCCGGGCGTCAATGACCCAGGCGCTCGAGCGATCGCCGCCGCGGTAGCTGCGGGGCTGCCGGTGACAGTGCTTCCCGGTTCCTCTGCAGTCGAGACCGCGCTGGTGGCCAGCGGCCTCGTCAGTGAGCGCTACCAGTTCGTCGGATATCTGCCGCGGCGGGGAGCAGAGCTTCGCGCGCTCGCCGGCCAGCTGGCCCGCTGGCCTCATGCCGTCGTCGCCTTCGAGTCGCCACGCAGGCTTCCGGTGTCGTTGGCAGCGCTCGCCGCGGAGATGCCGGAGCGGCCGTCGGCCGTCTGCCGGGAGCTGACGAAGCGGTTCGAGGAGGTGGTTCGCGGTTCGCTCGACGAGCTCGCACGTCGTTTCTCGGAGTCTCCGAAGGGCGAGATCACCGTCGTGCTCGGCGCTGTCGCGCCGGCGCGGGAGAGGCCTGAGGTGGGAGACGAGGCGCTCGCGGCCGTCGCCGAGCTCCTGGCCGTCGGAATGGCGCGGCGGCAGGCGGTCGATCTCGTCGCGCGCCTCGCGGGTGTCCCGCGGAACGCGCTCTACCGCGGCTCTCTGTAACAACTTCGTCAATTGCGTTGCTTCCGCTCGAGGCACGCGCTAGCCTCGAATCGTGTTACCTCCAAAGACAACGAGAGTCGTTGTGGCCGCGCTCTTGGCGGCGACGGGGGCACTCGTCTCGTGCTCCGGCGCCTGGGCCTGGGCGTGGCCCTCCGACGGCCCGATCTTGCGGGAGTTCTCGCTCGGTGACAACCCATATGCCGGCGGTCAGCATCGAGGGATCGACGTCGCGCTCGGCGGCGCGACGGTCGTCCGCGCTCCTTCCGCGGGCGAGATCACGTTCGCCGGGCAGGTGCCGACGCACGGGCGGACCGTCTCGATCGCCACCGACGACGGCCACAAAGCGTCGCTGACGCACGTGGGCCTGCTCCTCGTCAGGCGCGGGGACCGGGTTACTGAGGGTCAGCCGGTCGCCGACGCAGGGCCGTCCGGCGACGCGGAGCATTCCGTGCCATACGTCCATCTCGGTGTTCGGGTCGGGGACAGCGATGCATACGTCGACCCCGTCTCACTGCTACCGCCGCGGGTTGCCCCTTCCCCTCCTCCGGCACCCGCGGCGGCGCCCGCACCACCGGTTCCAGCGCCTGCTCCCGCTCCGGCGCCCACCCCTCTGAGTGAGCCGCCGCCCGCCGCTGCGGCGTCTCAACCCCTAGCGGAACCTGCTCCTGAGGTACC
>JBBDMN010000012.1:0-1609 GCA_040878305.1 Gaiellaceae bacterium | reverse complement strand
GTCGAGCCCGGACACCGAATCGCCTGCTTCAACCCGGTGCCCGCCGACCAGTGGAAGCGACAGCTCGAGGGAGCGGCGTGAGTCCGCTCCTCGAGGTCGACTCCGTCAAGGTCTACTTTCCGATCACGAGCGGGATCGTCCTCGATCGCCACGTCGGGGACATCAAGGCGGTCGACGACGTCTCACTTTCCATCGAGCAGGGAGAGACCCTTGGGCTCGTTGGGGAGTCCGGCTGCGGGAAGTCCACTCTCGGCCGCGCGATCCTTCGCCTCTACGAGCCCACGGCGGGGAAAATCGTCTTCGACGGCCGCGACATCACGCATCTCAAAGAGAGCGATCTGCGCCCGCTCCGGCGACGGATGCAGATGGTCTTCCAGGATCCGTTTGCATCGCTCAACCCACGTCATTCGGTCGGCCGTATCGTCGGCGAGCCGCTACGCATCCACCGTATCTCCGGCCGTTCGGATACAGGCGCTCGCGTACGCGAGCTGCTATCGCTCGTCGGCTTGCCGACGGACGCAGTGGGTCGTTATCCCCACGAGTTCTCGGGTGGCCAGCGGCAGCGAATCGGTGTCGCACGGGCGCTTGCCCTCAACCCGGAGTTTCTTGTTTGCGACGAGCCGGTCTCGGCGCTCGACGTCTCGATCCAGGCACAGATCATCAACCTCATGGAGGAGCTCCAGAGCGAGCTCGGGCTCACCTATCTCTTCATTGCTCACGACCTGGCGGTCGTTCGTCACATCTCTGACCGGATCGCCGTCATGTACCTGGGCAAGATCGTCGAGGTCGCTCCGGCGGACGATCTCTACGACAACCCGTTGCATCCGTACACGATCACTCTGCTCTCCTCGATTCCGATCCCGGATCCCAAGGTGGAGAGGCGCCGACGGGCGATTCGCGTCGAGGGCGACCTGCCCAGCCCGGCGAATCCCCCGGTTGCGTGTCGCTTCCACACCCGCTGCCCGTTCGTCCAGCCCACACGCTGCGCGGACGTGGAACCGCTGCTACGCAGGGTCGACGGACATCTCGTCGCCTGCCACTACGTCGAAGACATCAAGGCGGGACGGATCGCCCCTGGCGCGCGTTCATGAGTCCCCCGTTCGAGTCATACGAGCGCCCTTGATCTAAAGCGGCTCCGCGGCTTCGCCGATACCGGAGGCGTGGACGCAGCAGAGCGTAAGGAGATTCTCGACCGCTACCGTGACCACAGTCGCCGCTTCGAGGCGGCTGCGGCGCGCCGTAGCTCGCGCCGCCATGGCTCAGTCATCCCGTTTACTCCCCCCTCGACCCGCGAGGTTGGACAGGATCCGACCGCGCGGGAGATCGAGGTGCTTCAGCTCGTCGCGGACGGACTCGTGAACCGCGAGATCGGCGAGCACCTCTTCCTTTCGGAGGAGACGGTCAAGTCACACGTCCGGCACCTGCTCGCGAAGCTTCAGTCTCGCAGCAGAGCCCACGCCGTAGCGGTTGGCTTCCGGCGTGGGCTCATTGCGTAGCTACGCACCGTTCACATCCTGTCCTCACCGGGGTTCCATTCCCCGGGTTTTACCCCCGAAAGAGGGATGCCCACCCCCGGCGGAGAACCGAGGATGCGAACGGCGTTACCAGA
>JBBDMN010000011.1:0-1613 GCA_040878305.1 Gaiellaceae bacterium | reverse complement strand
GCCTCCAGGGCGTGACCTCGTTCGGCGAGAACGCGGCCGGCGAGATCTTCGCGACCCTGCAGGACGGCCGGATTCTCAGGCTGACGTAGCGAAGACATGGCCGACTTGGCCGGGTCTGCCGCTCGAAACCGGCTTCGCACCTCATTCCCAGAAACTCAGGGTCTGACCCTGGACATGGCCGAACGGGACGTCTTGAGTGTGCCAAGTTCGTGCCGAGTTTTCCCTAGGCTGGCGCTACCCGGTGCGTCGCCGGACCCGCGGCGGAGCCTGACCGAGTGCGGCGTAGGCGAGCGCGTTCAACGACTCGTTGAGCTGGCGCAGCTCACCGGCGAGGAGGGCGTACCCCTCCTGCTGCTCGGCCGTACGGTTCATGCGCTCGAGCTGCTCCACGATTCGGTCGAGACGCTCGAGCAGCGCGTCGAGCTGGCGGTCGGCGACGTCCTTCGATTCCACGAGCGCGATTCTACGTGGCGCTCTGCTCGAGCAACTCGGCTCGGTTGCGAACGACAACCGTGTCCTGTCCGAGCCGGGAGAGAAGCCGCTCGAGGGCCCCGGAGCCGGTCTCGACGGCGACGACCCGCCGCGCAGCTCCGAGCTGCTCGAGGGCGATTCGCGCGAGGGGCTCCGGCGCGTCGGTGAAGACGCCGACGTCGCGGCCGGTCGCGCTCAGCGTGCGCAGAGCAACGCTCGCCGCCGCATCGCGACGGAGATAGACGGGTGCGCGTTCCTCGCAGAAGCGCTCGAGCAGCGTCCTCCAGTTGCCCGCGTCTCGGCGATCGAGCTCCGCTGCGGCCTCGCCTCGGTCCGCCGGGAGCGCCTCCGCTGCGATCCCGAGAACCGCTTCGGCTACTGCGAGCCAGTCGCGCCAGAGCGGTCGCGTGTCGCCGAGCACGTGGTCGAGGTCGATCGCGACCGCGGGAGCGGTCACGCGAACCTTCTCGCGCGCACCAGCTGCCAAACGACGATCCCGGCGAGGACGCCGATCGTGTCGATCGCGACGTCTACCGCCGATCCCGTTCGCCCCGGGACGAACGACTGGTGAACCTCGTCGCTGACCGCGTAGAGCGTTCCGAGCACGAAGGCGAGTCCCGGTCTCCCAGTCGCCCGGAGGAACAGCGCGCCGAGCACACCGAACTCGACTGCGTGAGCGATCTTCCTCACGAGAAGATCCCAGCCGCCGAGCCCCGTTCCGAGGTCCGGGACCGACGAGAAGGCGAAGATCACCGCGGCCCACGCGAGCACCGGAAGCCACGGGCGCGCGAAAGAGCCGGACACCGTCCGATGATAGGCTCGGCCCTCACACACAGGAGCACGGTGAGGGAACCCGGTGCAAGTCCGGGACGGTCCCGCCGCTGTAAGGGGAGACGCTCTTCCGCCACGACGCCACTGGCCTCAAACGGCCGGGAAGGCGGCGGGAGAGGGAGCCCCGAGTCAGAAGACCTGCCGCGCCTCCTCATAGCCGAACCCCTCGCGGAAGGGAGGATTCAGGTGCTTCGTTCATCACCTCTCGTCACTGCCATCGTGGTGGCAGCGCTTGCGGTCTCCGTCTCTGGAGCCGCCGGTGGAGCCACTACCCCGACGGCGTTTCCGGTCACGATCACGACAGCGAGCGG
>JBBDMN010000010.1:0-8658 GCA_040878305.1 Gaiellaceae bacterium | reverse complement strand
TCGATCATGTCCAAGAAGCTCGCCGGCGGAGCGGACGCGATCGTCCTCGACGTAAAGGTAGGAGATGGCGCGTTCATGAAGACGCTCGACGACGCGCGGATTCTCGCCGAGCAGATGGTCGATCTCGGGCGACGCGCAAATCGGGAGGTCGTGTGCCTGCTGACGGACATGGACCAGCCCCTCGGCAACGCCGTGGGCCACGCGCTCGAGATTCGCGAGGCGGTGGAGACGATCACCGGTCACGGGCCGAAGGATTTCAACGAGCTCGTGCTCGATGCCTGCGCGCGCCTGCTCGCTCTCTCCGACCTCGGGATCGATCTCGAGGAGGGAAAGCTCCGTGCCCAAACCGCGATGGTCGACGGCTCCGCGCTCGCCGCATACGAGCGTTGGATCCGCGCGCAGGGCGGAGACCCAAGCCTCGCCGCGCTTCCGAGCGCACCGGTGGTGCGCGAGGTGAGCGCCACACACGACGGTGTCGTGACCCGCCTGGGCGCTCTAGACGTCGGCATCGCCGCGCTCGAGCTAGGGGGTGGCCGCCGGACGAAGGACGACGAGATCGACCACGCCGTCGGTGTCGTCTGCCATGTCAAGCGCGGGCATACGGTCGCTCGAGGACAGCTGCTCGCGGATGTTCATGCGCGCGACGAAGAGTCCGCGGCGACAGCAATCGTGGCGGTGCTTGCCGCGTACGAGATCGGGGATGAAGAGCCGCGTGCGCACGGCATCGTCCTCGACGTCATCTCGTAGCCTGTTTCGGGCATGCCCGAGCTTCCTGAGGTGGAGACGATCCGCGCGCAGCTCGCGCCGCGGCTTGCCGGGCGAACACTCGCGCGAGTCGAGATCCTCGATCCGCGCCTCACTCGCCCGATCGATCTCTTCGAGGTCGCCGAGGAGCTCGAGGGGGATCGCGTCACAGCGGTCGAGCGGCGTGGCAAGTACCTCGTCCTCCGCCTCGAGAGCGGCCTCGCGCTCCTCGTCCACCTGCGCATGACCGGGAGCTTCGGCTTCGAGCCGACGAGCCACGAGCGCGCGGTGCTCGAGCTCGACGACGGGACACGACTCGGGTACCGGGACGTCCGGCGCTTCGGGACCTGGCTCGTCCTGGAAGGAGCGGAGCTCGATCCATACCTCGCCGGCAAGAACGGACCTGAGCCCCTGAGCGCGCGCTTCACCGCCGAGTGGCTTGCTGCTCGGCTCGCAGCACGTCGCGCTCCGCTGAAGTCCGTCCTCCTCGACCAGCGCGTCGTCGCCGGCCTCGGGAACATCTACGCCGATGAGGCGCTCTGGCGGGCGCGGGTCAATCCTCTGGCGTCGGCCGCAAGCCTCGAGCTCGAGGCAGTGCGGCGGGTGCACCGAGCGATCCGTAGAGCGCTCCGCACCGGAATCGACCGGCAGGGCTCGACCCTTCGGGACTACGCCACTCCGGACGGGTCCGCGGGAGACATGCAAACGGAGTTCCGCGTCTACGGCCGTGACGGCGAGCCTTGCTCGCGCTGCCGCACACTCATCGCAAAGGCGCGAGTCGGCGGCCGGGGTACCTGGTTCTGCCCGCGCTGCCAGCCGCTGCCCGAAGGCGTACGCTGACGGAGAGATCGATCGCGGGCTGAAAGGAGCAGGATGGACGATGCACAGATTCACGGAAGCATCGAGAAGCTCGTGGCCGAGGAGCACGAGCTTTGGGAGCGAGAAGCTGCAGGCGAGGCGACCGACGATGACCGCCGGCGACTCGAGTCGATAAAGATCTCGCTCGACCAGTGCTGGGATTTTCTTCGGCAGCGTCGTGCGCTGCGCGAGGCGGGACGCGACCCGGATGCAGCTGACGTCCGAGCACCTGAGACCGTGGAGCGCTATCAGCAATAAGTGGCGCAAGACCGCAATCCGCTAGCGCGGATCCCGGTCGCGCGAAAGTCCCTGAAGGCGGCCGCTTCGCGGCCGCGGCGCTCTGCCTTCACATCAAGGCCCTCTAGCCCCTGTCCGCCCTAGACTTGTCCGCGTGGGGCGTACCTACAAGACGGAGGCTGTCGTCCTCCGTTCGTTCCGGTTTGCCGAGGCAGATCGCGTCCTCCACCTCTACACGCTCGATCGCGGTCGTATAGGCGCCGTCGCCAAGGGAGTGCGAAAGACAAAGTCGCGCTTCGGGGGGCGGCTCGAGCCGTTCTCGCACGTCGAGCTCCTGCTCCACCAGGGCTCGGGCGAGCTGCACACGGTAACTGGAGCATCGCTCGTCGACGCGCACCGGCCTACGCGGGAGGATCTGTACCGATTGTCGGTCGGCCTCGTCGGCGCCGAGGCGATGCTGCGGCTGTACGTCGAGGAGGAGCGGAACGAGCGTGCATTCGAAGCGCTGACACGCTTCCTCGAGGCGCTCGACGGCCTCCCCGTGGGGCTGCGGGGTCGCGCTGGTCTCGATCCGCTCGCGCTCGCATTCCAGCTCAAGCTGCTGTGGCTCTCGGGGTACGTGCCGCACCTGGAGAGCTGCGTCGAGTGCGGCGGGAAGGAGGAGCTCGTCGGCTACCTGCCGCGCGCAGGTGGCGCGGTTTGCTCCGCGTGCGCGCCGACGGAGACGGTGATGCTCTCGCCCGAGGGCCTCCGCGGAATCCTCGCACTGCTCTGGACGCCGCTGGCGGAGGCGCACGGACTCGGACTGGGGGAGAGGGCAGTGCGCGACGTGCTCGCCGTCGTCGTCGCGTCGTACGAGTTCCACGGCGGCTTCCGCTTGCGGACGCTCACCGCGTAGCGTGAAGCGCGATCTCGGCGACCGCGAGACCTTCGAGGGCATCTCTTCGAGCGGAATCAGCCGATCTGGCTCAGCTCGACGAGTCGCCCGTCGGGATCGCGCAGGTATGCCGAGCGGCCCCAGGGATAGTCGCGCGGCTCGACGAGAAACCCGACTCCCCGCTCTCGAAGCTCCTCGCAGGCAGCGTCGAGGCCGGTAACGCCGACTGCGAAGTGATCCTCGTTCGGCGGGCCGTCCTCCATCGCACCGGCCCGCTCGTGGACGAGCAGCTTGAGCGCGCCGACGGCGAAGATCGCGCCTCCTGGCCACTCGGCTTCCGGCGCTGCGCCGACGAGCCGCCCGTAGAAGCTCTTGGCCGCCTCCACGTCGTCGGTGAAGAGGGCGATCTCGACGGGCTCTCTCATGTCGCGATCTCGAACTCTCGGAGAACGTCGTTGAGCGACGTCTTGAGGTCGGTAGAGGCGCTCCGCTCTCCGACGATCAACGCACACGGGAGCTCGTACCGCCCGGCCGGGTAGTCCTTCGGTCGGGTGCCTGGAAGAACGACGGATCTCGGTGGCACGTACCCGCGGTGCTCCACTGGCTTCGCCCCAGTGACGTCGATGATCGGAATCGAGGCGGAGAGGACGACGTTCGGGGCGATCACCGCGCCCGCACCGACGACGACCCCCTCGACCACTACCGCGCGCGATCCCAGGAAGGCTCCGTTCTCCACGATCACCGGCCGAGCCTGCGGCGGCTCGAGCACGCCTCCGATGCCCACCCCGCCCGAGAGATGGACGTCAGCGCCGACCTGCGCGCACGACCCGACGGTCGCCCAGGTGTCGACCATCGTCCGCGGTCCCACCCAGGCGCCGATGTTGACGAATCCCGGCATCAGGACCACTCCTTCCGAGAGGAACGAGCCGTACCGCGCCACCCCGGGCGGTACAACCCGCACCCCGCGCTCGGCGTAGTCCGACTTCACCGGGATCTTGTCGAGAAAGTGGAGGCCGCCGGCTTCCATGGGCTCCACGCGACGAAGCCGAAAGTAGAGGAGGATCGCCTTCTTCGTCCACTCGTTGACCTTCCACTCACCGTCCACCTCTTCGGCGACTCGGACTTCGCCGCGATCGAGGCGTGCGACCGCGTCCTCGATCGGGCCGGGGTCGAGGTTCCCGCTCTCCCACAGCTCGTCGATCTGACTCGCCAGCTCCATCAGCCGGCATCTTCTCGCATCGGGCTCGCGAGAAACCGCCGGAGCGTCTCGTACGCGTGGACGAGGGCAGAGATCTCGACCCGTTCGTCGCGTCGATGCGCATAGGCGGTGTGTCCCGGCCCGAAGTTGACCGCGTCGATCCCATTGGCGCTGAAATCGGCGACGTTCGTCCACGCCTGCTTGGGCTCGACCTCGAGCGAGCCCGCGCTACGGAGCGCCTTGACGGCGGGTGAGCCGGTCACGACGCGGGCGGGGGGTGCGTTGCTCAACACCTCGAGAGACGCTCCGTCGGGCACAAGCGACTGGAGATAGGTCTCGGCCTCCGCGGGTGCTCGGTCGGGCGGGTAGCGGAGGTTGAGAACCGCTGTCGCACGATCCGGGATCACGTTGTCCGCGATGCCGGCCGCGAGGCGGGTGAGTGTCAGCACCTCGTAGAAGGCCAGGCCGTCGATGACGGCCTCCCGCCGCTCGAAGGCGGCCAGCGGCGCGAGACCTTGAAGCGCATGAGCGATCGCGTTGTCGGCGAGCCAGGGGCGCGCCGAGTGTCCGCTCGTTCCATGAAAGGTCAGCCTGGCGACGATGTTGCCGAGACAGCCCGCGTGGATGCGCCCGTCGGTCGGCTCGAGGACGATCGCGAGCGCAGTGTCGTGGATGGCGCTCGAGCTTGCGAAGAGAGCGGGGAGGGGATCGTGCTCCATCGGCAGCTCCTCGCGGCCGAAGAGGAGGAGCGCGACGTCGTACGGTCCTGGCGCCTCATCCGCTAGGTCTCGGACGACCTCGACCGCGACGGCAATACCGCCCTTCATGTCGCTCGCACCCAGCCCGTGCACGATGCCGTTCGCGATTCGTCCTGGGACGTTTTCTTGCGCGGGCACGGTGTCGTAGTGCCCTGCGAGCACGACGAGCGGTGAGCCTCGGCGCCGCTTCGGAAGGAAGAAGAACGCCTCGTCGTCCGCGTAGTCGGCGACGAGCGTGGGCGGAACCAGGCCGAGCAGGTGCGCGCGAATCTCGGCTTCGTGCCGGCTCTCGGACGGAATATCGACCAGCTCGAGTGTCCGGTCGGCGAGGCGATCCGCGAGCCCGGTCACGCGCCCAGCGTACAGCGGCATAATCCTCGCGTGACTCCGCACCAGCCCGATCCCGCACCCGGCGCAGCGCCGGAGCGCGGGTTCGTCGTCGGGGTGTTCCCGAAGGGGGTCGACGGGGAGGAGGAGCTCGCCGAGCTCCGTGAGCTCGCCCGCACGGCAGGGGTCGCACCGGTGGCGGAGATCGTGCAGCACCGGGCGCGTCCCGATCCGCGGACGTTCGTCGGCAAGGGGAAGCTGACCGAGCTGAAGGAGGCGTACGCCACCTCATCGGCGGAGGTCCTCCTAGTCGACGAGGAGCTGAGCCCTACCCAGCAGCGCTCGCTCGAGGACGCCCTCGAGACACGCGTGGTCGATCGCACGCAGCTGATCCTCGACATCTTCGCCCAGCACGCGCGGAGCGCCGAGGGCAAGCTCCAGGTGGAGCTCGCTCAGCTCGAGTACAACCTCCCGCGAATGCGAGGCATGTGGCAGCACCTCGAACGGCTCGGCGGCGGGGTCGGGACGCGAGGGCCGGGCGAGACCCAGCTCGAGAGCGACCGTCGCCTTGCCCGAACGCGTGTCTCGCTCGTCAAGCGTCGCCTCCGCGATCTCAGTGGGCAGCGGGCAACACGCCGCAAGGAGCGCGAGCGCACGACAGCCCCGACCATTGCTCTCGCCGGTTACACGAACGTCGGCAAGTCGACGCTCTTGAATGCGCTCACGGGTGCTGAAGCCTCGGTCGACGACAGGCTCTTCGAGACGCTCGATCCGACCACGCGGGCTTTCGAGCACGACGGAAAGCGCTATCTCGTGACCGACACGGTGGGATTCATCAGCCGGCTCCCCACGCAGCTCGTGGAGGGTTTCGCCGCGACGCTCGAGGAAACGCTGGTCGCGGATCTCGTCCTGCATGTCGCCGACGGGTCTCTTCCGGAGGGGCGGCTGCGTGAGACGATCGACGCCGTGCACGCCGTGCTGGCAGAGATCGGAGCAGACGACGTTCCTGTCGAGCTCGTCCTCAACAAGATCGACCTCCTCGATCCGCTGGCCCGACGCCGCCTCTCGCACGGCTTTCCGCGCGCGCTGCAGATCTCGGCGGATACCGGAGAGGGCCTCGACGCGCTCCAGGCGCGCATCTCGGAGCTCTTCTCCGATCGCTTCGAGGACGTTCGGCTGCTCGTTCCGTACGAGGATGGCCGGTTCCTGGCCCAGCTCTACGGCCTGGGTGCTCCCATCGCCGAGCGCCGCGACACGCCTGAGGGAGTGCGGATCCGCGCGAGATTGCCTCGCCGCGAGATCGCTCGGTTCGCGCAGTTCCTCGTTGCGGGTGAGGCCGATTCGGAGGCTGCGGAACAGTGATCGACGTCGCGGTTCGGCGCCTTCGCGAAGAGGCGGTGCTGCCGGGCCAGGCCTACGACGGCGATGCCGGCTTCGACCTCGCTGCGTGCGATGAGATCAGGCTCGGTCCGGGCGAACGGGCAGTCGTGCCGACCGGGATCGCGGTCGAGATCCCGGACGGGTATGCGGGATTCGTGCAGCCGCGCTCGGGACTGGCGGCGCGCCACGGAATTGCGATCGTCAACTCGCCAGGCCTGATCGACTCCGGCTACCGCGGCGAGGTCCGTGTCGTGCTGCTCAACACGGACCTGCGCGATTCCTTCACCGTCGAACGTGGCATGAGAGTCGCGCAGCTCGTCATCGCACCCGTCGCGGCGGTCCGTCTGATCGAGGTCGACGAGCTGGCGACGAGCGACCGTGGCGCCCGAGGTTTCGGCTCGTCGACCGGCTGAGAATGGGAGAGCCGCGCGTCCGCGTATCGGCGATCCTCCGCTGGCGGGGGCGGATCCTGCTCCTGCGGCATGAGAAAGGAGAAGCCGAGGTGTGGTTGCTCCCCGGCGGCGGAGTCCGCACCGGCGAAAGTCTTCTCAGGGCACTCCAGCGGGAGCTTTGGGAGGAAACCGGTCTCTTTCCGCGGGGATCCGAGGTGCCGCTCGAAGGGCCGGTCGCGCTGGTGGACTCGATCGCACCGGATGGAGGCCCCTCCCGCAAGCACGTCGTGCACGTGATCTTCGCGGCGGACGTTACGGGTTCTCTTGAGGCGGTGTCGTCGCGAGATACGGCCGTCCGCGGCCACCGGGCGTTCCACCTGCAGGAGCTCGACTCGGTGGCGCTCCATCCGCCGATTCAGCGCTTCCTGCAGCGGTGGCAGCCCGGCGACCCGGCCGTGTACCTCGGCGAGATGTGGGTGCCGTAGGGGAGCGATCTCGGCACACTCTTGGCGCACTCCGTATCCCATCCGTACGCATTTTCTCGTTAGGCTCGCAGTGGGTGGTGGGCTGGGGTGCCCCTCGTGAATTCCGCTCTCAGCGACGGCGACCGCGGCCTCGCGCGCGCTCGGCAGCGACCCGAAAAGCCTGAGCCTCGAGCTCGTCCGGCAGGGAATCGAGTACCGGCGGCGTTTCGGTCTCCGAGGCATGCGCGAGGGCCTGGGCGAGGAGCCAGTCAGCGAGCCACGGGTTTCGCGGTAGGAGCGGCCCGTGCAGGTACGTGCCGACCGCTCGCTCGAGACGACAGCCCTCGAAGCCCGACTCGCCGTCGTTTCCGAAGCCATGGACGACGCGACCGAGCGGCTCCGCACCCGGATCGAGCAGCGTGCGGCCGGCGTGGTTCTCGAACCCCGCGAGCGGACGCCGCAACCCTGGCTCGATCTCGCACTCGAGCAAGACGTCGCCGATCATCCGCGTCGCACCGGCGACCGTCTCGTGAGCGAAGAGCCCCGCGCCTGGCAGGAACGAGCCGTCGCGGGATCGATACCCCCGGCCTAGGAGTTGGTACCCGCCGCACACGGCGAGCAGTGCCGCGCCTCGTCGAACCGCCGCGCCAAGCTCGGGCCCTTTCGCGGCGAGATCCGGTGCGATCAGCTCCTGCTCACGGTCCTGACCGCCGCCGATGTACAGGAGGTCGTAGGCACCCGGTGAGAGAGGGTCTCCGAGCCCGAGCGCCTCGACCACGAGCTCGTGACCGCGAAGCTCGGCCCTTCGGCTGAGAACGGCGATGTTTCCGCGGTCGGCGTAGATGTTGAGGTAGTCGGGATAGAGGTGTCCGACGCGGATCCTCATGGATTCCTACCGTCCCAGTAGGCAGGGACAAGGCCGCGGCTCGTCAGAACTTTCCGCATCGCCAGCATGGCGGTATAGGTGGGAAGGACGACCAGCTGTGCGCCCGCCTCGGTGAGCTCGAGCCCGCGGTCGAGCGCGCTCTCGAGCGAGGGAACGACCTCGAGCCGCTCCTGCGGCAGCCCGCCGTAGATGAGACGCAATCCGAGTTCGGCGGCGCGGTCACCGCTTGCGACCACGCGCCCGAGGTGGGGGAGGAGTGGCTCGAAGTCGACATCCCAGATCCACGACACGTCCCGTCCGTCCGCGATTGCGTCGTTTAGCGCGATCACGAGGACTGGAGGCACGCCTGTCTCGAGCGTTCGGAGAGCCTCGTTGGCGGCAGCGGGATTCTTGATCAGAAGCACGACGACGATCTTCGACCCGACACGGATCCGCTCGAAGCGGCCGAAGGCTGCGCTGAATCCCTCGAGCCCGCGGCGGACGGCCGCCGGCGACGTGCCGAGAGCGAGGGCAAGTGACGATGCCGCGGTTGCGTTG
>JBBDMN010000009.1:0-8761 GCA_040878305.1 Gaiellaceae bacterium | reverse complement strand
CCTTCATCACCTTCTTCAGGCGCTCCTCGAACTCGCCGCGGTACTTCGAGCCGGCGACGAGCGCAGCGAGGTCGAGCGAATAGATCTGCTTGCCCTTCAGGAGCTCCGGAACCTGGCCTGCCGCGATCCGTTGTGCAAGCCCCTCGACGACCGCCGTCTTGCCGACGCCGGGCTCGCCGATCAGAACGGGGTTGTTCTTCTGGCGGCGCGAGAGGATCTGCATGATCCGCTCGATCTCGGTCTGGCGGCCGACCACCGGATCGAGCTTTCCTTCCGCCGCCTGCTTCGTGAAGTTGCGTCCGAACTGGTCGAGCAGCTTCGACGACTTCGCCTTCTCGCCTGCTGGTGCGGCGGCTCCAGCCTGGCGGCGACCGGGCCCGGAGAGCATACGGATGATCTCGTTGCGAATCTTTTCCGCATCTGCGTCGAAGTCGAGCAAGATCCGCGCAGCGACGCCCTCGTTCTCGCGCACGAGCCCAAGAAGGATGTGCTCGGTTCCGATGTAGTTGTGACCGAGCGAGAGGGCCTCGCGCAGCGCCAGTTCGAGCACCTTCTTGGCGCGCGGCGTGAAAGGAATCTGGCCCGTGGTGACCTCGTCGCCCTGGCCGACGATGCGGGCAACCTGGGCGCGAACCTCCTCCACGGTGATGTCGAGCGACTCGAGGACGCGGGCCGCAAGCCCTTCCTCCTCGCGGAGCAGGCCGAGCAAGATGTGCTCGGTGCCGATGTAGTTGTGCTTGAGCGCCCTCGCCTCGTCCTGGGCGAGAACGACCACTTGCCTGGCCCGCTCTGTAAATCGCTCGAACAACTCCTCCGACCCTCCTTTCCCCACGTTCACCGGAGGCCGACGGGTTTGCCGCACTCCGGGTCGAAGGTGCCTGTCTGATCGTAGCCGACGGATCTCGTCACGGGTCTCACGCGCCCGATTCGCCCGCCGAGCCCGGTACCCTTCTCCGGTCTTGGCGACAAAAGCACTGATCACCGGCGGCGCGGGATTCATCGGCTCGCATCTGGCCGAGCTCCTGCTCGACGAGGGCTCGGAGGTCTGGGTGCTCGACGACGTCTCCACCGGGTCGAACGCGAACGTCTCTCACCTGGCCGACCGCGAGGACTTCCACCTCGTCGTCGAGTCGGTGCTCTCGAACGCCGTCGTCTCGGAGCTCGTCCACAAGTGCGACGTCGTCTATCACCTCGCCGCGGCAGTCGGGGTCCGCCTGATCGTCGAGCAACCCGTCCACACGATGGTCACGAACGTCCAGGGAACCGAGACCGTCCTCGAGTACTGCACGAAGTTCCGCAAGCGCGTGCTGATCGCATCGAGCTCGGAGGTGTACGGCGACCATCGGGAGGAGCGGCCGCTCTCAGAAGACGATCGCCGCGTGTACGGGCCAACAACGGAGCGCCGCTGGCTCTACGCCGACTCGAAGGCGATGGACGAGTTCCTCGCACTCGGATTTCACCAGGAGCGTGAGCTCGATTGCGTTATCGCTCGGTTCTTCAACACGGTCGGCCCGCGCCAACAGGGGCAGTACGGGATGGTGATCCCTCGCTTCGTCGAACGCGCGCTCTCGGGCGAGCCGCTCGAGGTGCACGGAGACGGCCAACAGACGCGTTCCTTCTGCCATGTAGGGGACACGATCCGCGCCGTTCACGGGCTGATGGAGGCCCGTGACATCTCAGGGGCGATCTTCAATATCGGGTCGGCCGAGCGCGTCAGCATCCTCGATCTCGCCCAGCGCGTGGTCAAGAAGACAGACTCGAAGTCGGAGCTCCAGTTCGTGCCTCACGACCAGGTCTACGGCCTGGGCATCGAAGATGTTCTCCACCGCGAGCCGTCGATCGAGAAGATCGGCGCCGCAATCGGGTGGGCGCCGACGCGAACGCTGGACGACATCCTCGGCGACGTGATCGCGTATGAGCGCAGCCGCGTCGAAGCGCCCGCGTAGCTCTCGCTCGTCTTGAAGCGCCACGTCTTTTCAAGACGATTGATTAGCGCTACATTGAGGACTACCGTGTTCTCAGTGCACCGGGCAACCATCACGAAGGCGGGCCAGATGTCAGTGCCGGCCCGCATCCGGCATCGCTGGAAGACCCAAAAGGTCTCGATCATCGACCACGGCGACTATTTCCTGGTCGCTCCTGTCCCCGACGATCCGGTCTCGGCGTTCAGAGGAAGCTTTGCCGGCCGCGGCCCGTCGAGCGAGGAAGCCCGGCGCCTCGCGCGAGAGGAAGAGGCCGAACGCGAGGATCGCCGGTTCCCGCCGGGCGATTGATCCTGCTCGACGCGTACGCGCTACTCGCACTCGCACTCGACGAGGCGGTTGCGGACGAGGTCGAGGAGATCGTCCGGAAGGGCGGCGCGGCCATCGGCGCGGCGAACTTCTTCGAGGTGACGGACCACCTAGTGCGCCGATCTAAGTGGACGCCCCAGGACACTGGCGAACGGTTTGGCCTTCTCATCGGCGATCGCGTTGCGGTCATTCCTCTCGACGAGCATGTGGCCTGGAATGCGGCGCTCCTCCGCGCTCGTCACTACGACCGGGTGAGCTGCAGCATCTCGCTCGCCGATTGCGTGCTCCTCGCAACGGCTGGCAGAGGCGACACGATCGTGACGGCCGACCCTGCGGTCGCCTACGTAGCCGGTGCGGAAGGGATCGATCTTCATCCGCTGCCAGACTCGTCCGGGCGTCGCCCGTAAGCGTTACGGCGATGGGCGAAGCACAGGGAAGAGGATCACGTCCCGAATCGTCTCTCGCCCAGAAAGCAGCATCGCCAGGCGATCGATGCCGAGGCCGAGACCGCCCGTCGGCGGCATCCCGTACGAAAGCGCCTCGACGTAGTCAGGATCGCCTCTCTGCCCCTCGACATGCTCGGATTGCTCGTCGAAGCGCGCCCGCTGCTCCTCCGAGTCGTTGATCTCGGTATACGCGTTCCCGAGCTCCATCCCGCCCGCGAAGTACTCGAAGCGCTCGGTCAACGCCGGGTCGTCGTCGGTCCGCCGCGCGAGCGGGGAAAGCTCGATCGGGTAGTCGTGGACGATCGTCGGCTGGATCAGACTCGGCTCGACGAAGTGGCTGAATGCGTGATCGACGAGCTGCGGCCAGTCCTTGTCAGCCCCCGTTTCGACGCCGCGCTCCTCGAGCCAAGCCCGTAGCTCGTCGGCATCGCGTGTCCAGAGCTCGAGCTCTTCGAGCGCATCCACGAAGCGCACGCGCCGCCACGGCGCCTTCAGGTCGATCTCTTGTCCCTTGAACGCGATGCGGGTCGTCCCGGAGACGTCGAGCGCAACACTCTCGATCAGCGCCTCGATCCGCGCCATCGTGTCCTCGTAGTCGGCGTACGCCTCGTACCACTCGAGCATCGTGAACTCGGGTTGGTGCTTGTACGAGACGCTCTCGTTGCGGAAGTCCTTGCCGATCTCGTAGACGCGCTCGAGCCCGCCCACGATCAGCCGCTTGAGGTAGAGCTCGGTCGCGATGCGCAGGTAGAGATCGGCGTCGAGCTCCTGCGAATGAGTGACGAAAGGGTGAGCAAAAGCGCCGCCGTACCGGGGCTGGAGAATCGGCGTCTCGACCTCGACGAAGCCGTCGGCATCGAGAAAGCCGCGAACAGCGGAGATGACCCGAGCACGCATCAGGAAGAGCTCGCGCGAGTCGTCGTTCATCAGCAGATCGAGGTAGCGTTTTCGGTAGCGCGTCTCCTGGTCGGTGACGCCGTGGAATGTGTCCGGAAGCGGGCTGCGGTTCTTGGAGAGGATGGTGAGCTCGTCGACCGCTAGCGAGGGTTCGCCGCGCCGTGACTTTGCCGGTCGACCGACGACGCCGACGACATCACCGAGGTGTACGTCGATGTCGCCCGTCCGTCCGAGGTCGCACATGAGCTGGATGCGACCTGAGCGGTCGACGAGATCGAGGAAGACGAGCTTGCCCATCTCTCTGCGCGCCATCACCCGGCCGGCGAGGCGGCGACTTTCGTCGAGCTCTCCCCCCGCTTCGAGCTCTTCGGTCGCACCGCGAACCGCAGCGATCTCATCCCGCTCGGGGAAACGCTTGGGAAAGGCCACGGCCCGCGAGTCTAGGGGCCGAGGAAGTTCTACGCGGCCTTGATCTCCATGATCTTGAACTTGAGCTTGGAGCCGCGCGGCGTGGCGACCTCGACCGTCTCGCCCTTCTTGCGCCCCATGATTGCTTTGCCGACCGGCGACTCGTTCGAGAGCTTGCGCTCGACGGGATTTGCCTCCGCGGAGCCGACGATGAAGTATTCGACGGTCTCCTTCGCGTCGACGTCTCGCAGACGCACGACCGATCCCACCGAGACGACGCTCGTGTCGATGTCCTTCGGGTTGATCACGTGGGCGTTCGCGAGGCGCTCGTCGAGCTGCGCGATGCGGTGCTCGAGCATCATCTGCTCGTTCTTGGCGTCGTCGTACTCCGCGTTCTCCGCGATCTCGCCGAACGCCCGAGCAGCGGCGATCCGCTCCGCGATCTCTCGACGCCTGTCCGTGCGCAGCCGGTCGAGCTCGCTCTTCAGCTGCTTGTAGCCCTCAGGAGTGAGGATCACGTCTTTCAAAAAATGCCCTCCGAGACGAGTTGGCGGGGCCACGAGGCCCCGTCAGACGGCCGGGAATGGTAGCTGCGGCGCGAGTAGAGCGTCAACAGCTGCCGAGTACCATCCCGAAGGCCATGATCGACCTCCGCACTTCCTGGCATATCGGCCCCGTAGAGGTGCCGACGAGGCTCGTCCTCGCCCCGATGGCGGGTGTCAGCGTGCAGGCGTTTCGGCGGCAGGGCAGGCGCTACGGGGCGGGGCTCGTGTGCTCGGAGATGGTGAGCTGCGCGGGCATCGAGCACCGGAACGAGCGGACGCTCGGCTACCTGCGCGTCGCGTCGGACGAGCACCCGCTTGCCATCCAACTCTTCGGATCGGAGCCCCGCACGCTGGCGAATGCGGCGCAGATGGTCGAGGCCGTGGGGGCAGACATCGTCGACCTGAACTTCGGCTGCCCCGTCCGGAAGGTGACGCGAACGGGCGCGGGCGCGACGCTCCTCGAAGACCCCGACCTCGCCTGCGACATCGTCGAAGCGGTTGCGGGGGCGGTGGACGTCCCGGTGACGGTCAAGCTGCGGCGCGGACTCCGGAACGGCTCGCGCGCGTGCCTCGAGCTGGGGCCGCGGCTCGTCGAGGCGGGCGTCGCCTCGATCACGCTCCATCCCCGCTCGGCGGAGCAGATGTACACCGGCACCGCCGACCACTCGCTCACCGCCGAGCTCGTCTCGCTGGTCGACGTCCCCGTCGTCGCGTCGGGAGACGTGACCTCGAATCTGCGTGCGCAGTCGATTCTCGCCTCGACCGGTGCAGAGGCCGTGATGGTCGGACGCGGTGCGCAGGGGAACCCGTGGGCGCTTCGGGAGATCGTGGACGGAGACGCGAGCGAGGCGACGCGTGAGGAGGTCGTCGCGGAGCTCGTCCTCTTTGCCCGCGAGGCGGTGCGCGAGATGGGAGAAAGGCGCGCTTCCGGCTTCCTCAAGAAGTTCTACGGGTGGTATCTCGGGGGCGGCCGCTTCCCGAAGCCCTTCAAGCAGGAGCTTCTCCGGCTCGACTCGACCGAGGAGGTCGAGCGCAGGCTGCTCGCGGCCGTGCCCGGGGCGATCCCGCTTCTAGAGCTGCTCGAGGCGGAGGCTCCGACGGGCGAGGAGCTCACCCTGGAGCTGCCGGTCTCCATCTACGGCGGGGGTTGAGTTAGTAGTCGGCCGAGCTGGCGAACGCGGTCGTGATCCTTCCGAGGCGCCGCTCGCGTCCCAGCGGCGCGTCCGGTTCAGTCTTCCCACCTCCGGGTGACGATGTACAGCACCGGTGGGGCGGGAACGGCGATGAGCGCTGCCGAGGCGACCGCGAAATCGCGAGCGTCCCGGGATCGACGATCACGCGTTCAGCTCCCAGACCATGCGCAGCCCGTCGAGCGTGAGAAACGGGTCGACGCGCTCGATCGTGCGGGAGTGCGGCGCGACGAGATCGGCGAGACCGCCGGTGGCGACGGCGCGCGCATCGGCGCCGAGCTCTTCACGAATACGGCCGACGATGCCGTCCACCTGCCCGGCGAAGCCGTACACGAGACCCGATTGCAGCGCTCCGACCGTCGTCTTCCCGATCACGGCTTGCGGCGCGACGTAGTCGACCTTGACGAGGCGCGCCGCGCGAGCGAAGAGCGCCTCCATCGAGATCTCGATTCCGGGCGCGAGCACCCCGCCGACGTACTCGCCTTCGGGGGAGACCACGTCGAAGTTGGTCGAGGTCCCGAAATCGACGACGATGACTGGCGCCCCGTAGCGCTCCTTCGCCGCGACCGCGTTCACGATCCGGTCCGGGCCGACCTCCCTGGGATCGTCGTAGCGGATGGGTATCCCTGTCTTGACGCCAGGACCAACGACCAGGAGTGGTGCATCGGCCCGCTTCGATGCGAGCAACTCCCACTCGCGCACGAGCACCGGCACGGTCGACGAGAGGCAGATCCCGTCCACACCGTCGAAGTCGAGGAGGCCGCTGAGCAACACGCCGAGCTCGTCCGCCGTCGTCGACCGTTCCGTCGCCAGCCGCCAGCTCGCGGAAAGGTCACTTCCGGCGTAGAGGCCGAGAGCCGTTTGCGTGTTGCCGACGTCGACGGCGAGGAGCATGGCGCAAGTGAATCAGAGTCGCCGGCGGCGATCTCGCTTGTCCGCTACGCCACAAGGGTCTAGAGTCGAGACAGCGTGTTTCGAAGACGGAGCCGAGGGGGGACGCGAAGAGTTGCGTATCTCGTCGCCGGAGTCATCGCAGCAGTCGTCTCCATGCTCGGGCTCCGTCGCAGACGAACGAAAGGAGTTTTTATGGCGGATTCGAAGGAGATCGTCAGGCAGCTCTTCGAGGAGCCCTGGAAGGGCAACTGGGATGTGATCGACAAGTACATCGCGCCCGGTTACATCGCCCACGATCCCGCAGAGCCCGAGCCGATCCGCGGCGCAGAGGGTGCTAGGGCGAACATCCAGAAGTACCTCGACGGCTTCTCCAACGCTCGGATCACGGTCGACGACCAGATCGCCGAAGGTGACAAGGTCGCGACGCGATGGACGGGCCGGGGAACGCATGACGGCGAGATCGCAGGCATCGCTCCGACGGGCAAGGAGGTCACCGTCACCGGACTGACGATCTCCCTGCTCGAGAACGGGCTCGTCGTCGAAGAGTGGGCTACCTGGGACACGCTCGGCATGCTCGTCCAGCTGGGCGCGATGCCGATGCCGGCAACCGCCTGACCTGACGCGAGCCAGGAGGCAGAGAGGGCCGCCGCAAGGCGGCCCTCTCTGTGCGCCCAGACCTCCAGAGGCCATCGAAATCGACCGATACCTCATCTACACGCTCGCGAGATGTCGACATTCTTCACACACTCCAGCCACATGCCCTGTCCGCAGTGCGGCGCCTCGGTCTCCGACGCGGAACGGGACGGGCATGTCTGCGACCCCGAGCGTCTCCTCGACTATCGAGTGTTCCAGCTTCGCGACGAGATCGCCGGCTTCGAGAACGAGCTGCGAGGCTACCTCGAGTCGTCCCACGGACGCTTCGCGCAGTGGTACGCGCAGTTTCGGCGCCCCGCGCTATAGGGCGAAGTGCTCACCCAGGGCTGCATGAGCGTCGTCCCTAGGGGCTTTCGTCGTCGCCCTGGAACTGCTGGCCGATCCGCTCAGCGAGCGCCTCGGCGGTCAGCCGCGGCTCCTCGCCTTCCCCGCGCAGCTCCTCGATCGTGAGGTCGCCCGAGGTGTAGACCTCGGCCTTCGGGATGATCCGCGTCGGCCGGTTCTTGTCCCACACCCAGACGTCCTCCATCCGGACGTGGAAGAACGGGTAGCTCGCCTGCGGCAGCGCCTCGACGTCGAGCTTGTTGCAGAGGTAGGTCGCGTCCTGCGTCAAAACGCAGTAGCGGAAGAGGCTGAAAACGGCCGAGTACTCGCGCTTCAGCGAGATCTCGAGCTCGGCCTCGAACTCGTCGAGCTCGTCTAGATGCGACATGCGTCTCAGTCTAGCCCTGTCAGGGAGTCCGATACTCGCCCAAGCCCGGGGATCTCGAGCTCGGGTTCGAGATCCACGAGCGGCTCGAGCGCGAATCGTCTCTCGTGCAGGCGAGGATGAGGCACGCGCAGCCCCTCCTCGTCAACGATCTCGTCCCCGTACAGGAGCAGATCAAGGTCGATCGTTCTTGGCCCCCAGCGCTCGCCGTCACGGACCCGGCCGAGCTCGCGCTCGACGCGGAGAAGGACGTTGACGAGCTCGCGCGGCGAGAGCGTCGTCTCGACCGCTACCGCCCCGTTCAAGAACGAAGGCTGTTCGACGTCCCCCACTGGCTCGGTCTCGCGCAGCTGCGAGATCTCGAGCACCTCGATCCCAGGATCGGCGGCGAGGAGGTCGGCCGCCCGCAGGAGCGTCACCTCACGCGGGCCGAGGTTCGCCCCGAGACCGATGTAGGCGCGAGGCATTACCGCGTGCGCTCGACGATGACCGCCGCGTAGTCGACAGGCGGATCGAGGACGACGTCCGGCTTGCGTACCCGCACGCGAACGCGCTCGACGGCCTCGAACCGGTCGAGGATGCCGTGCACAACCGCGCCTGCGAGCCCTTCGAGCAGCAGGCGCTCCGGCCCGGCGAACACCTCACGCACGAGCCCGGCGAGATGTCGGTAGTCGACCGTTTGGTCGATGTCGTCGCTCGAGGCTGCGGCCTCGCCCACGTCGACCCA
>JBBDMN010000008.1:0-1636 GCA_040878305.1 Gaiellaceae bacterium | reverse complement strand
CTAGCCCGGATCCTTCACGTAGGGCGGCCGGCAGGGGTCGAGGCCGGTTTGTTGCGGGGTGGCGCGGGGATCTCGAGGTCGGGGAGAGCCTCGAGGAGGTGTGGACGGGCTTGTGGTCTGCTCCGGGCTGAATTTGGGGGAGGCTGCCGCCGCTGATCCTGCTGGTCGTCCTCGTGCGTGCGGGCGCTTACGCCGCTGGGAGCGCGCGTAACCGCTCGAAGGCTCCCAGGAGCTCTCGCTGCCACGGCCACGTACGTGGGAGGTGAAGTACGAGGCGGCGAGCGTGGCGGGTGAGGCGACCGGCGACGTGCAGGAGCCGGTAGCGCAGCCGCTTCGGCTCGCAGCGGGCGAGCTCGGTTCCGGCGAGCAGCAAGCGCTGTGTCCAGCAGAGCAGGTCCTGGCCGATCAGGACGAGCTCGAGCCAGGCCGCATTGAGCGCGAAGGCACGGAAGGGCAGATTCCGGAGGCCGCTCTCCTTGCCGCAGCGGATCCGGTCCTCACAGGCGGCCCGAGCGCGGTGGAGCTGCTCGAGGCGGGCGATCCGACGCCCCTGCTGGTTGGTGAGGAAGACCTGGAAGCGGTAGCCGTTCTCGTCGCTGAAGGAGAGCTGGGCGCCGGGATGGGGACGCTCGCGGCGGCAGAGCGCGCGCGTCCCTTGCGGCCAGGCGGCCAGGTCGAGGGAAAGCTCGGCCACCCAGGCTCCCTCCCGCTCGCCGCCGTCCTGGGCTGCCGCCGGCTGCCACGCTTGCTCGGGGAGGGCGAGGATGGCTTGGCGCACGGGCTCGCTCAGGTCGAGCCCGACCGAGAAGCGCAGGCCGCGGGCGTGGACGTGGTCGAGGAAGGCGTGCGTGGCGCCGGCGCGGTCCAAGCGCACGAGCAGCCCGCGGCCGATCGCCCCCTCGGGCAGCTGCGCAAGCGAGCGCTCGAGTAGCTCGATGTGGTCGGAGGCGGTGTTCGAGCCGGCGTTGCCGGGGCGCAGGAGGCCGGCGAGCGCCTCCCCGCTCTCGGCCTCGTAGCAGAGCAAGGGATGGAAGCCAAAGCCGCCCTTGTAGGTGCCGGCTGCGCCCTCCTTGTCCGAATGGGCGGTGACGAGTGTCCCGTCGAGGTCGAGGATCACCCGCTCGGGAGCGCCCGCCTGCTCCCACACCCGCGTGCGCGCCTCAGCGCGGGCGCCGCGCAGGACGGCCAGGCGACGCTCGTCGAGCGCCGCCAGCGTGCGCCAGGCGGTCGCGTCCGAGGCGACATCGCCAAACAACGTCTCCTGATCGCGCAGGGCACGCAGGTCGGAGAGGCAGTCGCCACCGTCGGCGAGCATGAGAGCGAGGTCGCGCACAACCCGGCCGGGGTCGTGCCGGGAGCGCCGCTCACGCACGCCCGCAAGCGCCTCCGAAAGCGCGCCCGTGAGACCGACCCGGTCGGCGACCGCGGCCACAAGCGCCGTGCCCGCACGGGAGGTCAGACCATCCGCGTCCGCAACGATTTGTACGCTCTCGGCGAGGCTGTTTTGCTTCACCCGCATGGTGATCCTCCTGAGCAGGGGCGTGGGCGTGGACAACCCGGATCGTCCCTGCTCAGGCGGACATCACCCGCCTGCGTGGCCCGCCACCGACCCGCACTAATGAAGGATCCGGGCTAG
>JBBDMN010000007.1:0-1640 GCA_040878305.1 Gaiellaceae bacterium | reverse complement strand
ATCTGGGACTGCACGCGCTGCTACTTCTGCCAGGAGCGCTGCCCGAAGGGTGTCGACCCGCGCGACGCAATCGCGAAGCTCGGCGCCGAGGCGATGAAGGAAGGCATCGACTCGGACATGGGTGCGAAGCACGCGAAGTGGTTCGTCACCTCGGCCAAGACGACCGGTTGGCTCCGTGAGACGGAGCTCGTCCCGAAGACCCAGGGCGTCGTCAGCGCGATCAAGGAAGTGAAGTTCGCGATGGGGCTGCTCAAGCACGGCAAGGTGCCGCCCCCGGTTCCGCCGCACGTAGCCAAGCACGTGGGCGAGGCTCGAGCGCTCTACGACATCGTGAAGATGCAGGATCGTCAGGGCCTGGACGGGATCGTGCAGGTCGAGAAGCCGCTCTCCCGCATCGAGTTCGAAGGCGAGGAGGCCGAGGATCCGTACGGCGAGGACTCGTTCCCGAGGCCACTGCCGCTCCCGGGTGAAGACGCAGGCGTGAGCGAGGAGGGGGTTGCGCAGTGAGAGCCGTCGCGTACTACAAGGGCTGCCTGGCGTCGCTCTCCGCGAAGGAGCTCGACACCTCGACCCAGGCGCTCGCCCCGAAGGTCGGACTCGAGCTGATCGAGCTCGAGGCGGTGACGTGCTGCGGGGCGGGAGACATCCACGAAGCCGAGCCCGACTACTACCTCCACCTGAACGCGCGCATCCTCGCCTATGCGGAAGAGACCGGCGTCGACACGCTGATGACCGTCTGCAATGTCTGCACGCTGAACCTGCGGCAGGCGAACCACGCGCTCAAGGGAGACGCCGCGCTCCTCGCCCGCGTCAACGCGAACCTCGTATCGGTCGGTGCGCCCGCCTACTCCGGCTCGGTCGAGGTCCTGCACTTCCTCTGGCTCGTGGCCGCCGGAGACGGCTACGAGCTGCTCAAGCAGGCTGCCCACAAGGGGCTCAAGGGGCTCAAGATCGCCCCTTTCTACGGCTGTCAGATCCTCCGTCCTTCCAAGCTCCTCGGGTTCGAGGACCCGGACAAGCCCTCGTCGCTCGAGCGGATCATCGAAGCATGCGGCGGCGAGCCGATCGACTACCCGGCGAAGATCAAGTGCTGCGGCTTCCCGATCATCCAGGCGCGCGAGGACGTCGCCCTCGCCGAGCTCATCCAGCCGATCGAGCAGGCGAAGGAGGCCGGCGCCGACGCCATGGTGACGCCGTGCCCGCTCTGCCACCTCTCGCTCGACGCGTGGCAGTCGAAGCTCCGCGAGCAGACCGGGAAGGACTTCCAGATGCCGATCCTGCACCTCTCGCAGCTGATCGGCGTCGCGGCCGGACTCGACAGCTCGGAGCTCAAGTTCAGACGTCACGTCGTGTCGGTGAAGGCCGTCACCGAGAAGCTGTCCGTCTAGGCGCCCAATGTGAAAGAGGAGCGCCGCGGCCGCGAAGCGGACGCCTTCAGGGATCTTCGCGCGACCGGAGTCCGCGCGAGCGGATTCCGGTCTTGCGCAAGTTGATGAGACGGGTTCGGAATGGAGGCCAAGTTGCAGTCTGCAACTTGGCCCGAGCGGGGCGCGGCTGATGCTCGCTTGGCTTGTCGGCGTCGCCTGCTTCCTGGCGCTGTCGGCGCTCGCGTGGGGGTGGTTCGAGGCCGGGTGGCTCAG
>JBBDMN010000006.1:0-1643 GCA_040878305.1 Gaiellaceae bacterium | reverse complement strand
TCGTCGCCTCGATCGACGAGGACCGCGACCGGGGTCGCGACGGCGCTCGGGAGATCGCGGGAATGTATCTGGCGAACAAGGTTCAGAACATCCAGGGCGCGGCCGACACGCTGCTCGACCTCGCCGGGCTCGAGCAGGATGAGATCCGCCCGGTGGCCGAGGCGATGGAAGCAGGCGGCCGCCTCGCCGCGAAGGCCCAGGTGACCGACGAGATCCTGGACAAGTGCAAGCCGATCGCCGGAACGCCCTCCGACTGCATCGAGGCGATCGAGGAGTACCGCGACGCCGGCTGCACGCACGTCATGCTCGAGCTCTGGGGCGACGGCCGGCACGACCAGATCCGCCTCTTCGGCGAGAAGGTGTTGCCCCATTTCCGGCGAGACTCGTAAGGGGCGAGATATTTCTCGCCCCCACAGATGACCGAGATCAACATCGACCGAGACCGGCTCGTCGCGTGGGCGAGCGAGGCGATCGGGACGCCGAGCTTCACTGGCGACGAGCTCGCGATGGCAGAGCTGATGCGCGAGACGTTCCTCGACATGCGCCTCCGCGTCCAGTGGCAAGAGGTCGAGGAGGGGCGCGCGAACGTCCTCGGGATCCGCGACGGCGCTGGCGGAGGCCCGAGCCTCATGTTCAACGGTCATATGGACACGTCGTACTCGGGAAGGGAGCCCTGGCTACGGCACGTGCCTGGATTCCAGCCCGAGGCATTCGTCGAGGACGGGCGCCTCTACGGGCTCGGGATCTCGAACATGAAGGGAGCCCTCGCCTGCTACGTCGAGGCGCTGCGGGCGCTCGACGACGCGGGAGTCAAGCTCCGGGGAGACGTTTTGGTCGCGGCCGTCTCGGGCGAGATCGAGAAAGCACAGTGGGGAGACGCGCAGGGTCCCGAGTTCCGGGGCTACGCGACGGGGACGCGGCACCTCGTCACGCACGGCGGCGTTGCCGACATGTGCATCCTCGGCGAGCCGACCGAGTCGAAGCTCGTATTGGGACATTTCGGCTCCCTGTGGCTGCGCATCTCCACGCAGGGGCCGTTCATCCACACCGCGTTCAGCGAGGGGAGGCGGGGCGAGAACTCGATCGTCCGCATGCGAGAGGTGCTCGACGCGGTGCTCGAGTGGATTCCCTCGTGGGAGGACGATCCGGAGAACTCCTTCCGGGGCGCGAAGGCGATCGTGAACGTCGGGGCGATCGAGGGCGGGTTCGGCTGGCGCGTGTCGCGCACTCCGCATCGCACCGACCTCTTCCTCGACGTCCGCGTGCCGCCGACGAAGGAGATGGCCGTCGCACGCGACCAGGTGCTCGGGTTCGCCCGCACGCTGGCCGAGCGATTCCCGGAGCACGGGATCGAGGGCGAGGTGTACGTCACCGCACCGGGCGCCGCGATTGCGGAGGATCATGCGCTCGTGGCGGCTGTCGACGAGGCTCATGCGGACGTCTTCGGCTCGCGGCCCGAGCGTGACGTGACGCGCTGGTTCTCGGATGCATCGGCGCTCACGCGCTATGGGATCGCGACCGTAAACTACGGGACGTCGACCGGGCTTCTCGACACGGTGAAGGGCGAGAACCTGGAGATCGACGGTCTCGTGCAGACGGCCGAGGTGTACGCGCGGGCTGCGATAAAGATCTGCGGGGTGGCC
>JBBDMN010000005.1:0-8867 GCA_040878305.1 Gaiellaceae bacterium | reverse complement strand
GCTGGTACCGGCTGATGTAGAGCGAGTGCGGGTTCCGCTCGGTGATCTCCAAGCCTGCTTCCCAAGCGGCGTTGAACACCGTCGTTGCGACCTGCGAGGTGCCACCTCCGATCTCCTCTGCGTATTTCGTGCCGACGATCACAGGCGCGGGACGAAAGCCGCGTTCTGCCGTCCGCTCCCCGATCGCTTCATTGAGTGAGAACGTCCCTCCAGGGGCGACGAGCGTGTCGTCCAGCTCCGCGACGCCGAGACGGAGGTTCGTGATCCTGTCCGAGGTACCCGAGTTATAGGTCTTGTAGCTCGCCATCCGCGTGTCGATCCCCATAGCCAGGGCCTCCCGGGTCGTGCGTTCCGGCAGCGCGCGGGCGATCGCGAGACTCGCGATACGGTTCGGCCGCGAGATAGCGGCGCGTAACAGTGCCCTGGCAGTGCGGGGGACGTCGAGCTCCGTGCCGTTCCGCGAAGGTACGACCTGGACGCTGTCGCCCGACACCGCGAAGCGAGCGTCGACCGCGAGCTTGCCGACGCGCTGCGCCAGCGCGCGGAAGTACTCGTCGGCACGGGGACCTGCGATCGCGAGCCGGGACGTGCCGTCGCTGGGCAGCGCGAGGAGCTCGGCGATACGCCAGCGGGGAACCCGGAAGCTCCGCTGTGCCCCCCGGAGAAGGACCGGGCCGGAGAGCGCCGTACGCGCCTGGCGGGCAGCGGGTGCGAGCATGCGCGCGGTCACGCGCGCTGACGCGATGACGACGGGGAGGGGAGTGGGGCCGGCAGCTCGGTTCAACGTGCCGAGCGCTCGGACGACGGTTCGCGCCGCGGCGTCCCGCTCGAGGCGCTGTCCAGCCACCTGGGGCATGACTTCGATCCGCAGCCCACGGCGGACGAGCGACGCGCTCTCCGATGGCCGATCCACGGTGGCTGCCATGCGGTCGAGCGCAAATTCGAGCGCAGCGTTGGAGACGGCCAGACGGGGGAGTACCTCGGCCCCGAAGAAACGGGTATGAAGACGACGGTACCCCCGGATCGGCCCGAACCCGTCTCCCGCGCGGCCGGCAGCCGCTACGGCGGCCCGCCAGTCGGGTTCCACGCCCAGCTGGTTCGCCGCGAACGAGAACGACTCGTCTCCCGCCGCGAATGCGACGGGCTCGTCGGCGATGTGGGCGAACTGCGCAGTGAGCTTCGCGACGGCCTGCCGCTGGGTGAGCCCTCCGACCTCGATTCCCGCGACCTGTGCTCCCTCGGCGAGCTCCTGGCGCGAGCCCGCGAACGCCAGCCCGACGAGGACCCCGACCAGCGCGAACACCCCTGCCGCGAAGGCAAGCGCCACGAACGCCGACCGGCCCCGGCCTCGTCGACGTACGCGGGGAGAGTAGAGCGGCGAGTCCGCGCGCATCGAACCGGGCATTCTACCGTCGGCCGAACGTGCGCTCGCTACCCTCGTCTCCGCGTGTCCACGACGGGTTGAAGTTACTCATTTGTTTGCGACACGGTCAACAGACTTGCGCAGTTCGCCGATAGAATCGGCAGTGGGTGGTGGGTTGGGGTGCCCCGGGAAACTGACTCAGAAGACGAACAGCTCGATCCCGCCTGAGACGTACAACCCCACGCCGGTGATGTAGCTGGCGAGATCGGAGCATAGAAACGCGATCGCGTTGGCGATGTCCTGAGGCTCACCCGGTTGCTTGAAAACGGTGCGGGCGACGATGCGCTCGTTCATCGCCGCGTTCGCCATGTCGAACGCCTCGGTCCCGATCACACCCGGAACGATCGCGTTGCAGGTGATGCCGTGGCGCGCGCCCTCCATCGCGAGCGTGCGCGTCAGCCCGAGCGTCCCCGCCTTCGTTGTCGAGTAGCTCGCCTGGCCGAAGCCGCCGAGCGTCCCCGCGACCGAAGCCATGTTGACGATGCGACCCCATTTGCGCTCCTTCATGTGCGGCCACACCGCCTGGGCGCAGTTGAACGACCCGCTCAGGTTCACGCGAAGATCACGGTCCCAGAGCTCGGGACTCTGATCCTGGATCTGGCCGACATGGTCGAGCGTCGCGGCGTTGTTAACGAGGATGTCGACCGCGCCGAGCTCCTTCACGACGCGAGCCACCGCCGCGGCAACCTGCTCGCGATCCGTGACATCGCACTTCAAAGCCAACGCACGTCGTCCCATCGCGCGGATCTCGTCGGCGGTTGACTCCGTGTAGACCATCCCCTGTGCCCTGGCAGCGGTCGCGAGCGCGCCCCAGCGGTCCGTCTCCTCCGAAACCTCCGATTCGACGAGGATGTCCGCGATCGCGACATCCGCGCCCGCGCGTGCAAGCGTGAGCGCGTCAGCACGTCCGAGTCCGCGCGAGCCACCTGTCACGAGCGCGACCCGGCCTGAGAGATCGATCTCGATCGGCATCGTGCGATCCTATGTTGCTAAAACCGCCGCGTGCAGCGGATCGACGCGGATCAACGGTGGGCACGCCTCGTCCGTCGACACCGACTGGCGCCGACAGACCGCGCGAATGACCCGCTCGAAGCGGCGCGTTCTGTAGTCGCGCTGCACTCCACGGACCCCGTCACGGTGTTTCTCTCAGTACACGCCCGGACCGCGAACGTCTTGCCCGCCGACATCGAGCGCACGCTGTACGAAGAGCGCACGCTCGTCCGCATGCTCGGCATGCGCCGCACACTCTTCGTGGTGCCTCGCGAGCTCGTGCCGGTCGTCCACGCGGCATGCACACGGACGATTGCCGCCCGCGAGCGCCGCCGGCTCGAGAAGATGATCGCGGACAGCGGCATCTCGACCCGGCCCGCAGCGTGGCTTTCACGCGCCTCGACGGCCGCGCGGCACGCGCTCGATGCACGCGGAGAAGCGCTTACGAGGGAGCTCGTCACGGACGTCCCGGTTCTGGCGAAGCGCCTACACGTGGCGGCCGGCACGAAGTTCGAGGCGACCCAGAGCGCTGGATCGCGTGTGCTCCCCCAGCTGGCAATGGAGGGCTGGATCGTCCGCGGTCGTTCTCGGGGCACCTGGATCGGCGGCCAGTACAGGTGGGTGCCGATCGAGACCTGGCTGGACGGCAGCGTCCGAGCGATCGACACGGAGTCAGCGCAGGCAGAGCTCCTCCGACTCTGGCTGGCCGCCTTCGGACCCGCGACCGAGACGGACCTGCGCTGGTGGGCGGGATGGACCGCTCGCGAGGCGCGCACTGCGCTCGCCGCCGTGCCACACACGGTCGTCGATCTCGACGGCGCCGTCGGATTCGTGCTCGCCGACGACCTCGACCCCGTCGAGAAGATGGAGCCTTCGGCTGCGCTGCTGCCGACGCTCGACCCGACAACGATGGGCTGGAAGGAGCGCGACTGGTACCTCGGTCCGCACGCCTCGGTCCTCTTCGACCGCAACGGCAATGCCGGTCCAACCGTGTGGTGGGACGGCCGCGTCGTCGGTGGTTGGTCGCAGCGTCGAGACGGCGAGATCGTCTTCCGGCTGCTCGAGGACGTCGGTACGGACGGTGCCCTTGCGGTGGAAGCAGAGGCAGCGCGCATGGCGGCGTGGCTCGGCGACGTGCGCTTCAGGCCAGGCTTCCTGCCACCGTTCCAGCGCGAGCTGTCCGCGTGACGCGCTTGCTTGACCGGAAGCCGCGGCCGGAAGCTGCGGTGGCGGATCCCGTTCTTGCGCCCGAAACTCAGCTTCGCGGCAGGAAGATCTCCTTGGCGATGATGAGTCGCTGGATCTGCGACGTCCCTTCATAGATCTGGAAGAGCTTCGCGTCGCGCATCAGCTTCTCGACCGGGTACTCCTTGATGTACCCGTAGCCGCCAAAAACCTGAACCGCATCCGTTGTCACCTTCATTGCCATGTCGGCGGAGAAGCGCTTGGCGAACGACGATTGCAAGGTCGCGCGCTTCCCCTGGTCGTGGAGCCACGCGGACTGCCAGACGAGGAGCCTCGCTGCCTCGATCTCTGTCGCCATGTCGGCGATCATGAAGTTTACGCCCTGGTGCATCGCGATCGGCACGTCGAAGGTGACGCGCTCCTTGGCGTACTCGACGGCGTGCTCGTACGCCGCCTGCGCGACGCCGACCGCGCCGGCCGCCGTTCCGGGCCGGGTGAAGTCCAGCGTCTTCATCGCGATCTTGAAGCCGTCGCCCTCCTCGCCGACCCGGTTTACCACAGGCACGACGACATCCGTGAGCGCGAAGGCCGACGTGTCCGTCGAGCGCTGGCCCATCTTGTCGAGATGCTTCTCGATCTGCACTCCCGGGGCGTCCATCGGAACGATGAACGCCGATATGCCGCGATGGCCCTCGCTCGGATCGGTCTTCGCGAAGACGACCGTCCACGCGGCATAGCCCGCATTCGTGATGAACGTCTTCGAGCCGTTCAGGACATACTCGTCGCCACGACGCTCCGCCGAGGACTTCATGCGCGCGACATCCGAGCCCGCGTCCGGCTCGGTGAGCCCGAACGAGCAGAGAATTGGCTCTTCGACGAGCGGCGTCAGCCATCTCTCCCGCTGCGCCTCGGTGCCCGCGATGAGGATGGGCGCTGCACCGAGTCCGTTGGCGCCGATCGAGGTGCCGATCCCCGAGCAACCCCAGTTCAGCTCCTCGCCGACGAGCATCCCGTCGAAGGTCGGCAGCTCCAGACCTCCGAGCGCCTCGGGCACGTGGAGGTTCATGAGGCCGATCTCGTGCGCCTTGGCGATCACGTCCGCCGGGTGCGTCGAATGCTCGTCGTACTCGGCCGCTTTGGGCCGGATCTCCTTCTCGGCGAACTCGCGCGCCAAAGCGCGCAACTCGCGCTGCTCGGGCGTCAGCTCGAACGAGACGCCGCCGGCGACTGTGGTTTCGATCGTTGTCATGACCTCGGCTCCTGTAATCGATTGACTAGTCAGTCAACCAGTCTACGCCCTCCCCCGAGCCTTGGTCAAGTAGGGGCACGTGTCCGTAGGATGTGGCCGTGGCTACTACCAAGACCGATCTTCCTGCCCTCGACCCCCTCGACTTCCTAGCGGTCGACGCGCTCCTCGAGGACGAGGAGAAGGCGATTCGCGACACGGTCCGGCAGTTCGTGCGCGAGCACGTGCTGCCCGAGGTCGGGGACTGGTTCGACAAGGGAGTCTTCCCGCGGGAGCTGCTTCCCGAGCTCGCGAAGCTCGGGCTCTACGGGATGCATCTCGACGGCTACGGCCTCCCCGGGGCGAGCTCGGTGGCGTATGGGCTCACGTGCATGGAGCTCGAAGCCGGCGACGCAGGGGTCCGAAGCGCGGTCTCGGTTCAGGGGTCGCTCGCGATGTTCCCGATCTGGCGCTGGGGCTCCGAGGAGCAAAAGGAGCGCTGGCTACCTCAGATGCACGCGGGTGAGGTAATCGGCTGCTTCGGGCTGACGGAGCCGGATGCGGGCTCGGATCCCGGCGCGATGCGGACGCATGCGCGGCGCGACGGCTCGGACTGGGTGCTGAACGGCGCCAAGATGTGGATCACGAACGGCACCATCGCCGACATCGCGATCGTCTGGGCACGAACGGACGACGGCGCAATCCGGGGGTTCATCGTCGAGAAGGACATGCCCGGCTTCTCGGCCCCCGAGATTCACAAGAAGCTGTCGCTGCGCGCGTCCGTGACGTCTGAGCTCGTGCTGCAGGATGTCCGCGTGCCCGACGAGAACGTCCTCCCCGGCTCGACGACGCTGCGAGGCCCGCTCTCCTGCCTGAACGAAGCCCGCTTCGGCATCGTCTGGGGCGCGGTCGGCTCGGGTCGCGCCTGCTTCGAGTGCGCGCTCGAGTACTCGAAGGAGCGGATGGTCTTCGGCAAGCCGATCTCGGCGTACCAGCTCACCCAGCAGAAGCTCGCGGAGATGGCTCTCGAGCTCAACCGCGCATCGCTCGTAGCCCTCCACCTCGGTCGCATGAAGGACTCGGGCACGCTCAGGCCCGAGCAGGTGAGCCTCGGGAAGATGGGGAACGTCCGCGGCGCGATCGAGGTTGCGCGCTCCGCGCGCACGATCCTCGGCGCGAACGGCGTCACGCTCGAGTACCCGGTCATCCGGCATGTGAACAACCTCGAGTCGGTGCTGACGTACGAGGGCACGCACGAGATACACACGCTCGTCGTGGGCGAGGCCCTCACCGGCCAGAACGCTTTCCGCTAGTCCTCACCGTCCCAATAGTCGAGCAGCAGCCCTGGCCGGCTCAACAGGATCCGCTCGCCCTTCACACTCCGCGCGCCGACCTTGCCGCTGTCCAGGTACTCGACGATGTCGGGTGCGAGGAGCGTCGAGAGCATCAGGACGCGGATCGGCGAGTCGGTTCGATTGCTGACTTGGTGCGCACCCTCTCTGCCCCGCGAGAAGCAGACGACGTCGCCTTCCTGAAGGTCGTGCTCGCCTTCCGGGGTTCGCAGCGTCGGCCGTCCGCGCACGACGAGGAGCCACTCCTCGTTCGCGTGGTGCACGTGGTAGGGCCAGAGCCGGTCGCCGGGCTCGAGCTCGTACATGCTTCCGCCGATCAGCTCGCCGCCGATGCGCGCGCCCACCCAAGCGTCCTTGCTCCGCCAGCCGGGTCGATCCTCGGTGCGATCCCATTCGTCGCCGTAGAGGTTGAAGACCTTCACGGGCGAGACCTTAGGCACTGAGACCCCCGAGCGCGAGATCGACCGCGGTCCGTTCGGCGCGCGCGACCTCCTCGTCCCCGTCCGGGAGCTGCCCCAGCACCCAACCCGTGAGCACCTCCTCGAGTCCGCCGTACACGATCCAGCTCGCGAGCTGCGCGTCGACATCTGCCCGGAAGCTTCCGTCGGCCTGACCTCGCTCGATCACCCGTTGCACGATCGCGAATGCCTCCCGCACCTCGTCGACCTGAGCCTGGAGCTGCGGGCTGCGCGCGACCTCGCGCACCATCACCGTCACAAGCGCCGGATCGTTCCGCCACGTGCGAAGCAGAATCTTGGCGATGCCCTCGAGCTTCTCCGGGGCGGGCTCGTCCGATGCTTCGACCGCACGGAAGCGTTCCAGGAGCTCGCCGAAGTTCTCGCGGAAAACCGTCTCCAGCACCTGCTCCTTCGACGAGAAGTAGTGGTAGAGGAGTCCGTGCGCGACTCCTGCCTCGGTCGCGATGTCGCCGACCCGTGCGCCGTGGTAGCCGCTCCGCGCGAAGACGCGCACGGCAGCATCGAGGATGAGCTTGCGCTTCTCAACGGTGCTCGTCGGGTCGCCCTTCGGGCGAGCCGATGCGATTGAACGATCAGTCAACGCAATCGAGGATAGAGGTACGCTCCGCCGGCGTGCAAGCGCTGGCCGGGATCCTCGTCGTCGACTTCACGCGCTACCTCCCCGGCGCGTACGCGAGCCGTGAGCTCCTGCGACTCGGGGCACGTGTCGTCCGCGTCGAGAGCCCGGAGGGCGATCCGATGCGTGAGACGGCCCCCGCCTGGGACGCGGCTCTGCGCGCCGGAACCGAATCCGTCGTCTGCGACTTGAAGGGCGATACCGAGCTCGCGCGTGCGCTCTGCGCGCGTGCGGACATCGTGCTCGAGAGCTTTCGGCCGGGCGTGGCTGAGCGACTGGGCATCGGTCCCGCTGACGTTCCCGACTCCACGGTCTATTGCTCGATCGCCGGGTTCGGCGACGACGGACGTCACGCGGCCCGCGCGGGGCACGATCTCAACTACCTCGGCTGGGCGGGTGCGCTGGAGGACACCGCGCCCGGCAACCCACCGATTCAGGCAGCCGACCTGGCAGCGGGTGCCCTCGGCGCGGTCGTGCAGGTGCTTGCAGCCCTGCTCGAGCGGGAGCGGACGGGGAAAGGCACGCGAATCGTGATCTCGATGACTCACGGCTCCCACGACCTCGTCGCACACCGCCTCGGCGGGGAACCATTCCCGAGGATGCTCACCGGTGGACTCGCGTGCTACCGGATGTACGCGACTTCGGACAGCCGGTACCTGACGGTCGGGGCGCTCGAACCCAAGTTCTTCGTGCGGTTATGCGAGCTTCTCGACCGGCCCCAGCTCGCGGAGCGCCAGTACGCGGACGACCAGGAGGCGCTCGTCGCCGAACTCGCCGAGATCTTCGCGACTCGCTCGCTCTCGGAGTGGCTCGGGCATTTCGGCGACGAGGACGTGTGCGTGGGGCCGGTTCGAACGCTCGAAGAGGCGGCGGAGGAGCTCGGCGTGGAGCGCGTGGGACGCGCACCGACCCTGGGCAACGACACATCGTCGTGGCGCGCAGAGCTTGGAATGCCCAAGTAAACAGTCTGTTACTTGGGGTTCAGACCGAGAGCGGCAGGCAGCGCGAGCAGCGTATCGATCCTGTCCGGCTCGTCCGGACGGAGGCCGTCGCGGTCGAGGAGGATCGCGCGCATCCCGAGCGCTCGCGCTCCCTCGATGTCGTCCTCGTAGGAGTCGCCGACCATCGCCGAGTCCTCGGGCGAGACGTCGAGCGTCCGTAGGGCCGCGACGAAGATCGACGGATGCGGCTTGGTCCGGCCGTGTGCCCGCGAGCCGACCTTGGCATCCACTTCGAGGCCGTGATGCACGACGAACTCGTCGAGGTCCCGCTGGCCATTCGTGATGAGCCCGATCTTCAGGTCGTGGCGCCGAAGCTCCTCCAGCACCGGGAGCGCGTCTTCGTAGAGGGCGAAGTTCTCGTGTCGCTCCCACTCCCGCACCATGTCCGTGGCGCATGCGCGCGCACCGTCGGCGTCGCCGCCCATACCGCGCACGATGTGCTCGGTGAACGCGATCCAGATCTCCTCGTCGTGCACCAGCCGACCCTCACCCTGCAGCTTCTCGATCGCCGCCGCCCGGGCCTCGGCATAGCGATCTGGGTCGAGCTCGAGCCCGTGCCTCTCCCCCACGCGCCGGTACCCCTCGGGCCCGAGCTC
>JBBDMN010000004.1:0-1652 GCA_040878305.1 Gaiellaceae bacterium | reverse complement strand
AGTGCCGCAGTCGGGACGACGAAGCGAAGGGGTCGCACGATCCGAGGTTAGCGAGCCGGTGCAGGACTCCTCTCTCGGCGCGCCCGCTGCGGCTTGAAGTAGTCTCGTCTCCGGTGCGCAAGGGCATCATCCAGCTCGTCGCGATCGGGGTCGTGATCGGCGTGGTGCTCACGCTGGTGGCCCTCCTCTTCAAGTGGCTTCCGACCTCTGCCTCCGAGGAGATGGACCGGATTCAGGCGGTCTACTGGTTCGTCACGATCATCTCGATCGTGATCTTCTCGCTCGTCGCCGCGGTCATCGTCTTCTCGGTCTGGAAGTGGCGCGTCCCGGACGACGACGACGCCGACGGCCCCCCGATTCACGGCCACACCGGACTCGAGATCCTCTGGACGGCGGTTCCTGCGGTTCTCGTGACGGTGATCGGCATCGTCAGTGCGGTCGTTCTGGCGCGAAACGCCGACGCGGGAGAGAACCCGCTCGAGGTGCAGGCGATCGGCCAGCAGTTCACCTGGAAGTTCGTCTACTCCGACTTCGACGACCTTCCATCCGGCGAGCTGGTGCTCCCCGTGGGGCGAGAGGCGCGCTTCACGTTGACGGCGGTCGACGTGATCCACGCGTTCTGGGTACCGAACTTCGGCCAAAAGCAAGACGCCGTTCCCGGGATCGAGACCGAGATCCTGGTGACGCCGGAGCGCACGGGCGACTTCGCCGTCGTCTGCGCCGAGCTGTGCGGGCTCGGGCACGCGACGATGCGGGCGAAGGCCCGGGTCGTCACGCAAGAGGAGTTCGACGCGTGGGTGGAGGAGAAGCAGACGTGACGACTGAGCATCACGACACCGCCCACGGGCAGCAGTACCAGCATCACTATCCGGGGCATTTCGAGCCGCCGCCGGGACCGGTCCGGCGCATCGCGTTCGGCCCCGGGCTCGTCCGCGGAGCCTGGATGGGAGCGCTCTTCTTCGGGCTCGGGACGCTCCTCGTGCTCGTCCTGCGCTGGTGGTGGAGCTGGGACCCCGTGTGGCACACGGAGGTGATCCTGGCCGTCGGGGCGATGACGATGGCGCCAATCGGATTCCTCGCGGGGATCGGCTCGTTCGACTACTGGCTGCACTACATCGTCGGCCGCCCTACCCGTCCGGAGGACCACTCGGGCCACGGCGCGCGCAGCTGGAAGGACTACTTCCGGGTCAACACCGACCACAAGGTGATCGGCGTCCAGTACCTGGTCACCACCTTCTTCTTCTTCACGGTCGCAGGCCTGATGGCGATGTTCTTCCGCGCCGAGCTCGCGCAGCCGGGCCTCCAGTTCGTCGACTCGCAGACGTTCAACGGGCTCGTCTCGGTGCACGCGTCGCTGATGATCTTCCTCTTCGTCATCCCGGCCTTCGCGGGCCTCGCGAACTTCGCGGTACCGCTCATGCTCGGCGCGCCCGACATGGCGTTCCCGCGCCTGAACGCGCTGTCGTTCTGGCTGCTGCCGATCGCGGGAACCCTGTTCGTCGCGAGCTTCCTCGCTCCCGGAGGAGCCTTTGGCGCGGGCTGGACGGGTTACGCGCCGCTCGCCGAGGGACAGCCGCTCGGCCAGACCTTCTTCAACATGGGCGTCCAGTGGGCGGGGGCCTCGTCGATCATGACGGCCCTCAACTTCCTGG
>JBBDMN010000003.1:3269-8898 GCA_040878305.1 Gaiellaceae bacterium | reverse complement strand
ATGGGCCTCGCCTCCTGCGTCGCCGAGACCGTGATGAGCGGGCTCTTCGCGGGTTGCCACGCGATCGCCTTCGACGGGTCGCAGGTGATGAACCTCGATGGCTTCGCCGCAGTCCCCACGGGGGAAGGCTCCGTCCTCGACATTCCGGTGCCGTTCGGCGACGAGGTCGTCGTCTATTCGATCGGACCAGCCTCCTGCGCGGTTCCGGGGCTTCCGTCCGCGCTCGGCGAGCTCTGGGAGCGGCAGGGGCGGCTTCCATGGCGTCGGCTCGTCGAGCCTGCTCTCGAGCTCGCCCGGCGCGGCGTGCCTTTGCCCGAGATGCACGAGCAGTCGCTCGCCATGCTCGCGGAGGTCTACTCACGCGAACGCGGCGCCGACCTCTTCGTACGGGAGGGCCGGACGCTGCAGTCGGGCGAGCTGCTCGAGCAGCCGGGGCTCGTCCAGACGCTCGAGGCGCTGACCGAGGAAGGAGCCGCGAGCCTCTACCGCGGCTCGCTCGCGGAGGCGCTTCTCGGTGTCGACGGCGTCGTCATCACTGCCGACGATCTCCGCTCGTACCGGGCCCGCTGGGTCGATCCCACGCTCGTCGGCTTCCACGGGCACCGCGTCACGACACGTGGTGGCCTTTCCGGGGTCCCGGAGCTCCTCTCTCGCTTTCCCCGGCTCGGCGGACTCTCGGAGACAGACCGCGTTCTCGCTCTCGTGGACGCCCTCGAGACCCCGGCAACGGGTGGAGAGCACACGACGAACATGGTGGCGGTGGATGGGCACGGACGCGCATGCGTCCTTACGCATTCACTCGGGGTCGGCGCCGGGGTCTGGGTTCCGGGCTTCGACGTGCAGCTGAACAACCTGCTCGGCGAGTCCGACATCGTCTTCGGGGACCCCGCCCCCGGCGACCATCTCGAGAGCAGGATGGCCCCGGCGCTCGCGTTTGACGGGGACGGCGTCGCCCTCGCGATCGGCTCGGCGGGCGCAACCCGGCTGCGCACAGCTCTCGCGACGGTTCTCGCCGGTGTGCTGGACGAGGGGCTTCCTCCCGAGGATGCCGTTGCGCGACCACGAGTCCACCCCACCCCGGACGTCGTCGACGCCGAGCCCGGAGTCGACGAGACCGCGCTCGTGGAGCTCGAGACGCGTGGTCGTACTGTCCGGCGGTGGGACCGTTTCCACCACTACTTCGGCGGCGTCAGCTGCGTCGGCCGCGACGGAGCGGCGGGCGATCCGCGGCGCAGCGGCGCGGCCGTTGTCCTCTGAGACCCTGGCGATACCACGCAGGGGGTCGTTCAATGTTGCCTCGATGCATCGTCCTACGGCCTTCGTACGCTTGTTCGATGGTCGTGGCGGTGGAGCAAGAGCTATGCGCGCCCGGGGTAGCTCAGGTCCTGGGCCGTATCCCGGAGTGGTGGGAGCGACGAGCGGCGGCGGCCGGACTCCCTCCGGAATGGAGGCATTGGGACCTCGCTCTCGGCGCACCTCCAGTCGCGTTGGAGATGGAAACGAGGCTCCTTGATGAGTCCGCGTACGACATCGGCGAGGCGTACGTGGCCGCACTCGAACCCAGCACTCGCTCGAAGCACGGCCAGCACTTCACACCGGAGCTCCTTGCGGAGGAGCTGTGGCGGGAGATTCTCGCAATCACACCTACTCATGGCCGAATAGTCGATCCCGCCGTTGGGGCCGGAGCGCTTCTGATCCCTCCTCTCCGGGGTTTCGTCCAAACTGCGCACGATCCGGCTCAAGCGCTCCGCGAAGCCTCGTCCTTCCTAGGAGGCACCGATCTCGATCCAATCGCAGTGTGGCTGGGCAATGCTCTCCTGGCCGCCGAGCTTCTCCCTCTGTGGGAGCAACTTCCTCCCCAGCGACGCGAGCCACTGCCCAAACTTCTGTGCCTCGGCGATGGTCTCTCTTCAGCCGGAGACGATCCTCACATCGTTCTGATGAACCCGCCCTACGGCAGGATTCGTCTCTCCGCATCCGCTCGCGAGCGCTGGCAGGCGACGCTCTATGGCCACGCCAATCGCTATGCGCTGTTCCTTCAGGCAGCGGTTGAGCGGGTTTCGCCGGGAGGCGTTATCGGAGCTGTCATTCCCACGAGCTTCCTCGGAGGCTCGTACTTCCAGCGCTTGCGTGCGTATCTCGCACGCGAGGCGCCGCTCGTTCGTCTCACTTTCGTCGAAAGTCGGGCGGGCGTATTCGCGGGCGACGTCCTCCAGGAGACGTGTCTCGCGATTTTCCGGAAGGGTGCGAGATCGAGTGACGTGACTTGCGCGCAGGTGGCAATCAACGGGAACGCGGCACGCGTCGAGCTGCCCCGAGTGCACCTTCCGCGAGTGTCGGAGGGTCGACCATGGCTCCTCCCACGTCGACCAGGAGACCGCGGGCTGGTCGAGAAGGCAAGTCAGCTCGAGTCCCGGTTGTCCGACTACGGCTGGAAGGTGTCTACCGGCCCGCTCGTCTGGAACCGACACAAGCAGCAGATCCGGCCGGAGCGGCGGGGCGGTGCCGTGCCGATCTTGTGGGCAGCGGATCTCGAAAGCAGGAACGTGCGCCGCTCGGCTGCACGCGAGTCGCAGCGGTGGATCGTTCTACGCGCTCAGGACGCGTTCATGCGCCAGACGGAGCCTGCCCTGTTGGTACAACGCACGACCGCTCCCGAGCAGCCCCGGCGGCTCGTTGTCGCAAAGCTTGACAGACCGACAGTTGCTGAATGGGGAGGCGCCGTGGTGGTCGAAAATCACGTCAATATCCTCCGCAGCCATGCGAAGAGCGTGTTGTCGCCGAATCTGCTCGAGGGTCTGCTGAACACCGCCACTTTCGATCGGCTGTACCGCTGCCTCACGGGTAGCGTTGCTGTGTCAGCCTACGAGCTCGAGGCACTGCCGATGCCCGCTCGTGATGTTCTGCGCTCGTGGGCCGACCTCAGCGATGCGGAGCTGGAGGACGCCGTCGCCGACTATTTCGACGGATGAGCCTTCCGAACCGCGTTCTCTGCCAGGAACGACTACGCGTCATCTTCCCTGAGGAGCTTCCGCAGCGCGAGCGACTCACAAACCAGTTGGCCGGGTCGGCGGTCTTCGTTTGCCTGTATGCGGGCTCTATCGAAGGCGTACGAAAGATCAGACCGTCGATGGTGCTGTGGATGTGCGACGAAGCCGCTCGGCGGACGCGTATCATGGAACGTCGGCAGTGGTACGACGCGGCCTCGCACGGCAAGCGAAACCTTTCGGGCTTGCTGGCAAGTTGGGGAATTCAGCACGATCCGTGGTACGGCGACAACACGCGCGAACCGCTTCGAGACGAGACGTTTCGCGCTTGGGCGCAGTACGGCGCGCTTCTGCGCGATGAGACGGTGCCGACGACGTCCCCGGTTCCGCAATGGTCGCTCGCCGAAGATTTCGCCGCCCTCTTCGGCCAGCGTCTGTCGAGCGAGACATTCGAGGATGCCGCAAGCGACTGGCGTCAGGAGCATCTCGGCGTTGCAGGTCTCGCGCGCATCGCTCTCGCTCGGCAGCTGACCGGGCCAGGCGCCGAGGTGGTCGTCGACCTGCCTGGCGGCGGGCGCCGAACGCTCGCGCCAGGCGGGAGCTCACTCATTCTGAAAGGCGTGATCGAACGGCTCGCACCGCGGCTCTTGGACCAACCCGGGGTGCTGTTCATCAGCGAGAGCCGCGAGCACATCGATGTAGTGGACGATCGTCTTCTCCGACGCCTCGGTATCGGCGTCGACGCCGCCCGCCTGCTGCCGGACGCGCTCCTATTCGACGCGGGTTCGGGAACGTTCTGGTTCGTCGAGGTTGTTTACACGGCCGGTGCCATCGACGAGACCCGAAAGGCGAAGCTTGTTGAGTGGGCGGCGTCCCAGAACCTCGACCCGGACACATGCCGCTTCCTGTCGGCGTTCGTCAGTCGGGGAGCGCAGCCGTTTCGGCAGCACGTCTCGTCACTGGCCTGGGGTACGCACGTCTGGTTCCTCGATGAGCCCGAACACGTGATGCGGCTCGAGGATCTTCCCGAGCGCGTCAGCGAGTCGAGTCGGACGACGTAAGCCTCGGCCCCTACTTCAGCAGCAGGCCGTCGATCCGCTTCGACGCGACGAACATCCCGACCATGCCCATCGTCAGGAGGTAAGCCACGTTGATGAGCTGGAAGGCGCCGGGCGTGCCGGTCGAGAGGGCACGGACGAGCTCGATGCCGTGATACAGCGGGAGCGCCTGCACGATCCACTCGAACGCTTCGGGATAGACCGAGATCGGATAGAAGGTCGCCGAGAAGAGGAACATCGGCAGCATCACGAGCTGGACCAGCTCGAAGTCCTGCCAGCTCCGCATCCAGGTAACCGCGGCGATCCCTGCGCCGGCGAAGCCGAAGCCGATGACGAAGCAAGCCGGCAGCACGAGCAGCGCCCACCAGGAATCGAGCACTCCGAGCGACCCGATCACGGCGAGGAACGCCGCCGAGTAGAGGAGCGACCGCACGATCGCCCACATCGTCTCGCCGACCGCGACGTCGCCCGGGCTGATTGGGGTCGAGAGCATCGCGTCGTACACCTTCCCGTACCGGAGCTTCCAGAAGACGTTGGTCGCGTCGTAGAACGCCCCGTTCATCGCGGATGCCGCGAGCAGAGCCGGTGCGACGAACGCCGCATATTCGACCGTCTCGCCGGACAAGATGACGTCCCCGCCGATGAACTCCTGGAACGGATACACGAAGAAGAACAGGTAGAAGAGCGGCTCGAAGAAGCCGGAGACCAGGATCAGCCAGATCCGGCGGTAGACCATCACGTTGCGCTCGACGATCAGGAGCCCGCCGATCTTCGGCCGGGACGGGGCGATGACGCGAGTACGGGGGGCGACGAGCTCGGTCATCAGAGCAGGAGCCTCCGCCGGTAGCTGATGAACGTGAGGGTCAGGCCGGCGACGATGAAGGCGACGAGGTAGGCGAGGTGCGCTAGCGCGCTCGAAAGGATGACGTCCCCGAGCATGAGCTGGCGGCAGAGATCCACGCCATGCCACAACGGTGTGAAGTACGCGATGGCCTCCAACACCGCCGGAAGCTCACTGATCGGGAAGAACGTGCCCGAGAAGAGGAACATCGGAAGGATGACGAAGCGGAAGACCCCAACGAACGACTTCTCGTCCTCCGTGTAGGCAGCCCACGCTGCGAGCGGCGCGGCGAAGGCAACTCCTACGAGCAGGGTGACCGGGATCGCGAGGATGCCGAGCGGCGAGACTGCGTCCCCGAACGACGCGATCAAGATCGAGATCACGACGAGGTAGACGGTCGCGGTCATCAGCATGCGCGCCGCAATGAAGGCCTGGTGTCCGAGGAGAACGTCGCCGACCCGAAGCGGCGTCGCGAGCATCGCGTGGTACTGCCGGCTCCACTTGATCGCAGCGAGCACGGGCCAGCTCGCCTCGGACGACGCGAGCTGCATCGCAGTCGCCGCGAGCAAGCCGGGAGCGACGAACTCAAGGTACGACACACCCTGCGGGAGGTTCGCAAAGCGATCCGCGAACACGCCGAGCCCGACGCCGAGCGCGAGGAAGTAGATGACCGGCGTGACAACGCTCGAAACCGCGGTACCGCGCCAGACGCGCCGGTACTGGGCGAAGAAGAACTCGAGCGG
>JBBDMN010000003.1:0-3169 GCA_040878305.1 Gaiellaceae bacterium | reverse complement strand
GTGCTGCGGCGGACGAGAACGCTCTCCGGGACGAGGCCGCGCTCGTGGATCCCATGAGCTGCAGCATCGCCCTGGTCGGTGTAAAGGAGCACGCGATCGGGCAGTGGCTCCACGCGGGAGACGAGCCCGTCGGTCCAGTAGCTGAAGTCCTCCGGCCGGGTGTCGCCGAAGCGGAGCTCCACGACCTCGCGGGTCGAATAGCGCTCGATGAGCTCACGCGGCGATCCCTCGGCCACGATCTTGCCCTTGTCCATAACGACGAGCCGGTCGCAAAGCTGCTCTGCCTCGTCCATGTAGTGCGTCGTCAGTAGCAGCGTCACGCCCTGCCGTTTGAGCCGGTACAGGCGGTCCCAGACGACGTGGCGCGCCTGCGGGTCGAGCCCCGTCGTCGGCTCGTCGAGAAGAAGCACCTCGGGCTCGTTGACGAGCGACCGCGCGATCGTCAGGCGTCGTTTCATCCCCCCGGAGAGCGGCTCGACGCGATCGTTCGCGCGATCGGTCAGCTCGACGAACTCGAGGAGCTCGTCCGCGCGCGTGCGAAGCTCCGACCTCGGCAGGCCGAAGTAACGGCCGTAGACGATGATGTTCTCGCGGACGGTCAGATCCAGGTCGAGCGAGTCCTCCTGCGGGACCACGCCGAGCCGTCCCCGAATCTTGACCCCGTCCGAGCGCGGATCGAGCCCGAAGATGCTCAGGGTCCCGTCGGTGATCGGCGACACACAGCCGATCATCCGCATCGTCGACGTCTTCCCGGCGCCGTTTGGGCCGAGAAAGCCGAACGCCTCACCCCGCTGCAGATCGAAGTCGATCGCGTCGACGGCGGTCAGCTCGCCGAATCTCTTGACGAGCCCGCGCGCCTGAATCAGCGGTTCCTTCCCGTTCGCTGCCACGACCCGAAAGCTAGTCGAAGCTCGGTATCAGACACCGATTCGCGTCAAGAGGGAATCGCGCCAGATGTGTGCCAGTTTTTCCACAGTCCGACGAGGCCTTTTTTGGCTCGATTGATTCGCTCGAGGAATCGAATCGACCTGTTCCGCCAAGGCGACTTCGGACATCGGCGCTCGTGCCAGTCGAGAACCGGTGTCTGACACCGAGTTTGCGAGTGCGCTGACTACACGGGGCGCTGAGCGCGCCGAGTCGCCTTGACGTCCTCGGCGATCTGGGCGACAAGTGCTTCCTCGGAGTCGAACACGGCCTCGTCCCGCAACCGCTCCCAGAGCTCGACCAGAAGGCGCTCGCCATACAGGTTGCCCTCGAAATCGAGGAGGTACGGCTCGATCCGTCGCTCCGTGCCCCCGTAGTGCGGGTTCGTCCCGATCGAGACCGCCGCGCGGTGCTCACGGGCCGATCCCGCGTAGATCCCGTAACGCGGGCAGGCGAGGTTCGGCTCGAGGAGGAGGTTCGCCGTCGGGTAGCCGAGCGTCCCGCCGCGCTGGTCTCCGGTCACGACGATGCCGTCGAGCTCGAAGGGGCGCCCGAGCATGACCGCCGCTCCGACGACGTCCCCCACGGCGAGAGCCGCGCGAGTGGCGGTAGACGACACGCCTTCGACCTGCTCCGGGACGATCACACGGAAGCCAAGCCTCTCGAGAAGCTCGAGGTCGCCCGAGCGACGGACGCCGAAGCGAAAGTCTCGACCGGCGACGACAACCTCGGTGCCGATCGCCCGGAGGTAACGCTCGGCGAACTCCTCGGGCGTCAACGCCTGGAGCTCGGGCGTGAACGACGCGACGAGCACTGTCTCGATCCCTGCCTGGTCGAGAAGCTCGAGCCGGCGCTCGAGTGTCGTCAGGAGGTCGACCTTGTTCCCGAGCGCGATCCGCGGATGCGGATCGAAGGTGATGACCGTGGGCGTGAGAGCGGTCGCATGGACGGCTTCCAACACGGAGAGGTGGCCTCGGTGAACGCCGTCGAAGCTTCCGATCGCGACCACGCGCGGCCTGGGCTCGATCTCCTCCGGTGAGGTGACCACGTTCATCCGGGGAGCCTCGCGAGCGCTTCCTCGGGCGGGATCATTCGGTCCGAATCGGCCTCCTCGATCGAGAACGGGCCGATCTCCGTTCGTCGCAACGTTCGGCAGTGACCGCCCAGCGCCTCCGCGATCGCACGAACGTAGGTCCCGGAGGAGACGGAGAGATCGAGGCGCGCGAGCCCGTCCGCGTAGTCCTCGAGCCGAAGCTCGTGGACGTGCATCCGGCGCACTGGCATTTCGACCACGACACCTCGGCGATGGAGACGGTAAGCGCGCTCCCCATCGATCTTCACCGCCGACGCTGCCGGAATCTTGAGGTCGACCGCTCCGCGCAGCGAGGTAAGCCGCACTTCCAGCTCATCCGCAGCCAGCGGGTCGTGCTCCTCGACGATCTCACCTTCGGGGTCGCCGGTCGACGTCGTCGCGGCGAGGTCGATCTCGGTCACATACCGCTTGCCGAGGCCGACGAAACGCGGTTGGAGTCGTGTCGCTGCCCCCGACAACAGCAGCAGCAAGCCCGTGGCGAAGGGGTCGAGCGTCCCCGCGTGCCCGGTCCGTGCGCCCGTCCTTTTCCGCACCGACGCGACAATCGCGAACGAGGTCGGCCCTGCGGGCTTGTCCACGAGGAGAATGCCGCTAGGCGTAAGAGCTCGCTTCACACTGAACGGCCATGTCGCGATGCGGCGCTGGATGCCTCGATGCGGCGTCCTCGGTCGCGCCCATATTCTCGATATGGGCGCTCCCTGCGTCCTTGCCTCGCGGCATCCATCATCCGCCTCGCGACGGGCGATCAGCATGAAACGAGCTCTCGCCCGCGGCGGCAAGCTCGAACTCCTCGACAATGAACCGCTTGAGCTCGTCGAGGGAGAGCTCGCTCGAGAACCCGGCGGCCTGCGGATGCCCTCCCCCGTCGCTCTTCCGCGCTATCACCGAGACGTCGATCTCGTCGACCGACGCGCGCAAGGAAACGCGATGCGCCGGTCCGTCCCCGCGTGGGGGCTCGCGGATGAGCGCCGCGACCATCGCGCCCTCGACCGCGCGCAGGTAGTCGATGATCCCTTCCGAGTACGGCTCCGCGGCCCCCACCTCGGTGAAGTCCTTCTTGCGCAGGTGCGAGATCACGAGCCGGCCGCCCGAGTAGACCTCCGCCCGCTCGAGCGCGCGCGCGAGCAGCTTCAGCTTCGCGAACTGCACGTT
>JBBDMN010000002.1:0-8899 GCA_040878305.1 Gaiellaceae bacterium | reverse complement strand
GGTCTGGACGCTCTCCAGGACCGCTAGAGAGCGCTATGCGACGGGCTGGCGGGCGCCACCGACGGGGATTCCCGCGAGCCGCGAGCTGACAACCTCTTCGGCTGCTTCGGCGCTCGGGGCGTGGCTCGTGACGGCGGCCAGGAAGTCATCGCGGTCGAGGGCGTAGAGGACGACGGATGTCTTCGTCGTCACGGTCGCCGTTCGAGCGACATCCCTGAGAAGCGCGATCTCCCCGAAGTAGCCGCCCGCCCCGAGCTCGGCGATCGGCCGACCGTACTCCGAAACCTCGACGGTCCCCTCGGCGACGATGTAGAAGCGGTCGCCGGGATCCCCCTCCCTCACGATCTCCGTGTCCGGCTCGAGGCGGAGCGGAACGAGGCGTCCTGCCAGGTGCTCGAGCGTCATCCCGGGCAGCGGTGCAAAGATCGGAACCGACCCCAGGACTCTGAGCTCGTGTGCCTCTGGGGCTGTCGCCGCTGAGTCGATGCGGCTGACTTGTGACCACGTGAGGACGACCAGGAGGGGCAGGAAAGCGCCGGTAACCAACAGAGCCCCTTCGATGTCGAGGAAGCCGAGCAATGCCGGCGCAACCGCGGCCCCGATCCCCATGGAGGCGAGCAAGAGCATTTGGATGACGCCGAAGACCCGGGCGAGCACCTCGTCCGGGACGGCACGCTGGACGAGCGTCAGCCCGGCGACGCTCGAGACCGAGTTACCGATGCCGATCAGGCCGAACAGGATCAACGCGGCCATCGCCTCGGGCCAGAAACCAAGTGCGATGAGCGGGAGACCCCACAGAGCGATCCCCGCCATGAAGGCCGGGCTGAGGCGCCGTGCGCCGGTCAGCGAGAGAGCGGCAACCGCTCCCACGAACGCGCCGACGCCGATCGCCGAGTTGAGATAACCGACCCCGCCTTTGCCGAAACCGAAGAGCTCGATCGATGCGACGACGATGTACACCTGGACGGCTCCGGCGACGGCCGTCTGCGCGGTAATCAGTCCGATCATCATGCGCAGAGGAGGATGAGTCCCGATCGCACGGAAGCCGGCGAACAACTCGGAGACGATGGTGGAAGCCTCGACCTCGCCTTTCGGGCGTTCGGTCGGCTCGACTTTGATGAGCAGGATGAAGATCACCGAGAACGCGAGGAGGAGCGCGGTCAGGCTGAATACGAGACCGGTGCTCGCGAAGACCAGGAAAAGTCCGGCGATCGCGGGTCCCACGAAGAGCGCGAGACTGTCGACGCCACTCGCGACCGCGTTTGCAGCGGTCAGCTCGGTGGGACTACGAGCAAGGGAGGGTGTGAGTGCTGCCTGGGCAGAGCGAAACGGAGTCGTCGCGATCGTCGCAGCCACAGCGAGGATGTAGATGACGACCGGCGGCGCGTCGAGGAAGACGCCCGCAGCGGCTGACCCGACAAGGACGATGCGGCCCAGGTTCGTCAGGAGCAGCACGCGTTCCCGGCGATAGCGATCCCCTAGCAAGCCCGCGAACGGCGCCGCCAGCGCAGCTGGAATCAGACGAGCCAGGAATATGAGACCGACGGCCTTCTCTCCACCGACGCCGTATGCGTAGACGGAGACGGCGACGAGGTACGCGTAGTGGCCGATGATCGAGCCCGTCCACGCGAGCTCCAACCACCGCAGGTTTGGGTTCCGAGCAACCGCTCCGAACGCGCCTACCGAGTCTCCTAACCGTGCCCCAAGGCCCCGCACGCGACGAGCATCTCACTCCGGCTTGCCAAAATGAAGAGCGACAGGGAAGATTCCGGCTCGTTGTTCGGTCTTGTAACCAGAACGTCCATGGAAGTGGTCGAGAAGGAGGAGCAGGAAATGGCATATGACGACGCAGTAGAGGACGCCGTCGAGGCGACGGACGATCAGGAGCCGGACGTCGAGGCTCACGCGGCGATGGACGCCGTCGAGGACACCGTCGAGGCGACGGATGACAAGGAGCCGGACGTCGAGGCTCACGGGTGGGGCGGCGCAGTCGAGGATGTCGTCGACGCAGCGGCAGACGTCGTCGAATAACAAGCGGCTCTGGATTTCGGGGCCCGGGCGGGATGTACAGCCGCCCGGGCCTTTTTTCTGCGCTCGAGCTCTCAGTCGCCGAGCGTCGCCGACAGCTCGCGGAGGAGCCTGAGCCCCGCCTCCCGCCTCTCGTCGTCGAGCGCGGCGATCTTCGACGCAAGATGCGCAACGCCCGCGAGCTCGTCGTCGCGCCCGTCGAGCAAGCGCTCGGCTCGGCGAGCCTTTAGCAGCAGATCGACAGCGATCGCGGCCTGATTCGCGAAGAGACCGAGCAGATCCATCTCGGCCAGGCTGAAAGCAGACTGCTCCGGCCGGTCGAGCACCTCGAGGACTCCTAGTGCGCGCTCCTCGTTCAGAAGCGGTGCTGCCATCAGGCCGCTCGGGACGTAGCCCGTGTCCTCGGCGACATCCTTGGCGAAGCGCGGGTCCTCCCGGACGTCCTCGATGATCAGGGGCGTGCGCGTCGCCAGAACCCAGCCGGCGATGCCATGCCCTGCCGGGAACCGCACGCCGAGGAGCTCCCCTTCTCCCTCCCCGACGACGGCTTCGAAGACGAGCTCCTCGGTCTCTTCGTCGAGGAGCAGGATCGAAGATGCCTTGGCTCCGAAGATCGAGCGCGCCACCTCGACGATCGCGCCGAGAAGCTCGCGGTAGGCGTCGCCGGAGCCGATGACCCCGACGGCGACCGCGGCGCGGAGATCGCTCTCGTTGGTCAACCCTCACCTCCCACGTTCGAAGCGGTCAGGTAGAGCACGCTCTTGACCTGGAACGGCGTCAGGTCCGGGTGCTTGGACAGGATGAGCGCGCAGATGCCTGCCAGATGCGGTGTCGCGAAGCTGTTCCCCGATGCTGTCACGGACTTGCCTCCGATCCAGGCGGCCCGGACCCGCACGCCGCGACCGAAGAACTCGACCGGCGGGCTCGGGTTGTAGAAGAACGTGAAGGGATCCTCCTCCTCATGGCTCCCGACCGAGATCACGGAGGAGAATCTCCAGGGGTAGCTCTCGACCGGCATGTTGTGCGCGGACGCGACGAGAACGCTCCGCTGGAAGTAGGCGCTGTCGGCGAGGTCGTGGAGGGCCGCTGCGAAGGGTTTCTTCGTGGTCGACAGGCTCATGTTGATGACGTCGAACCCCTCCTGAACTGCGTACTTGAGCCCTGCGAGCAGGACCGAGCCGCTTCCCGTGAACCCCTGCCCGAGAACGCGCACGCTCGCGATCGCGCACTCCGGCGCGAGAGCGCGCACGATGCCCGCGCAGGCGGTCCCGTGCCCGGCGAGGTCGCCTTCGGTGTCTTCGGCAACGACGATCTTCTCGTCGTCGTCGAGCGACACGGTGACCGCGCTTTCGAGCTCGCCGACGAGGGGATGTGCGGCGTCGACTCCAGAGTCGAGTATGCACAGGCGCACCCCCTTGCCGGTCGCGCCTCCCCAGGCCCACTCGCGCGTGACCTGCTCGGGCCACTGGGACGGAAGCGCGATGCCGCCCACCGCTTCCTTCGGCAGGCTCCAGGCCTGCAGCGGCTTTCTAGCCTCCTCCGCCGCATGCGCAGTCACGCCGTCCACGGAGATGATGCTAGAAGGTTCTGCGATCAGCCAGGAGGCTTGATGTGAAAGAGAGCGCCGCGACTGCGAAGCGCGCGCCAGCTAGGAACCGAAGCGCCGTTTGAGCTCTTCGATGAGGTGCCGATCCGGCTCGACGCCTTCTTGCGCTAGAGCAGCCTCGAGGTCGGCGACGAGCGCCGTGCGGAACTCAAGGTCCGCCTCGGCTCGCGCGACGATCTCGTCGAGCGACTGCCGAGCCCGCGGCAGCTCCTGCGCGGCCTGAACCCAACCCTCGGGGGCAGGGGGGAGCATGCGCAGCAGCGATCCGAGCGTTTCCTCTTCGTAGAAGCGAGTCATCTACTCCCTAGACCCCGTAGAGGGCTCACTTCTTCCCTCGAGCTCTTCACGCAACTTTCGGAGACAGCGCGCGATGCGGCTGGCGATGGTCCCGGCGGGGATATCGAGCTCGGCGGAGATCGTGCGATAGCTCTGGTCGCGGGCGAAGAAGCGGTCGAGAATCTCCTGGCACGCCTCGGGCAGCGTGGTCACCGCTTCCCGGACAGCGAACGCCTCGTCGATCTCCTCGAGATCGCTGCTCTCGTCTTCGGCCCGGGGTTCGGCTTCGGGCTGCTCCCGAGTGCCGCGCGAGATCGAGTCGAGACAGAGGCGGCGCGTGAGCTGCGCGATCCAGGGACGCAGGGCCGAGTCGTCGCGGAGCTTGTCCAGGTGCGTGTAGGCGCGCGTGAAGACCTCTTGGAAGACGTCCTCAGCGTCTTCGTCGCGGAGGTGGAATCCCTTGCTGCAGATTGCGTAGACATAGCGTGCGAAGCGCTCGACGAGCTCGTTCCACGCTTCTGCGTCTCCGGTGCGACAGCGCGCGGCGAGTTGGGCGTCCGTCAGCGTCGACAGCGAGCTCATGGCTGGCTCGTCACCGGATCGTCGCGAGCAGGCGCTCGGCTGCCTCTGACGCTGCCTGCTCGCTCGCGCGGGCTCGCGCGAGGCGCTCGTCGCCCTCGCGCACTCCGAGATTGACCTCGACGAGATGGGCGGCGGCGCGGGCACCCCCGGCGGCCAGAGCTGCAGCGGCCGCGGCATCGGCGCGGTAGGCGCCATCGCCGAACTCGGCCGCGAGGGCTGCGAGCGCTGCGGCATCGGCCCCCAGCTCAGCGATCTCGAGTGGCACGGCGGCGGCGTGCTCGAGCTTTCGCTCGAGCTCGTGGTCGCGACGGGCACCGTCGCCGTCCGCGGCGCTCAATCCGGCGTTGTGGAGTGCCGAAAGGGCGGTCTCCCACACGTCCGCGTCCGCCCGGGCAAGCGGTGCCACGCGATCCTGGATGGAAAGCGCCTGCGCGGCTACACCTGCGGCGTCGTCCCACGACTCGCGTGAGCTGCGTGCGACCATGGCGACGAGTCCCGCGGCGAAGGCCACGGTGAGGGCGGCCGCGGAGCCGCCGCCAGGCGCCTGCCCGCGCACAGCCAGCCTTTCCAGGAAGACGTCGAGCCGCAGATCGAGATAGTTGTCGGTTTCCAGGGCAGCACGAGTCTACGAGGACCGAAGCGGGGTTCCTAGACTTGTCCCATGCCCCTCTACCTGACCGAGTCCGAGATCGAGTCGCTCCTGGCGCCGGCGGACGCGGTGGAGGCGATCGAGGAGTGCTTCCGGCGCATGGCGCGAGGCGAGGTCGAGATTGCGCCGCGCCGCCGCCTTCGGCTCGAGGACGGGGCGCTCGCGGATATGGCTGCCTCCGATCTTGCGCTCGGGCTTGCGGGCGGGAAGCTCTACTCGGCCTTCGCCGAAGGCGCCGCGTTTGTCGTATGCCTCTTCGACACCACGAAGCCCGAGATCGTCGCCGTGATCGAAGCCGACCGTCTCGGACAGCTGCGTACTGGGGCTGCGAGCGGTGTTGCCGCGCGGTATCTCGCACGGCGGGGAGCCAGGACGCTCGGCGTGATCGGCTGCGGCTACCAGGCGGAGACGCAGGTTGCGTGTATTCGCGCCGCGCTGCCGTCGATCGAGCGGGTCGTCGCCTTCTGTCGCACGCCGGAGCGGCTTGCCTCCTTCTGCGAGCGCATGGGCGCCGAGCCGGGTGAGAGCCATCGCGACCCCGGCGCGCAGGACGTCGTCGTCACGATCACCACCTCACGCGACCCGGTGCTGCGCGGAGAGTGGCTCTCGCCCGGTGCTCTCGTTATCGCTGCAGGGGCGAACGTCGCGAGCCGGCGTGAGCTCGACAACGCTGTTCTCGAGCGTGCGAGCTTCGTATGCTGCGACTCGCTCGAGACGGCACGGCTCGAGTCCGGAGACCTGATCGAGCCCGTCCATGCCGGCGTCCTCGACTGGCTCGAGGTTCACGAGCTCCACGAGATCGTGTCCGGCGAGGTCCCAGGGCGTCAATCGGATGCCGACGTGGTCGTCTTCAAGTCGAACGGGATCGCCGCCTGGGACGTAGCGCTCGGTGCCGAAGCACTACGCCGCGCGCGAGATCAGGGAGTCGGGAGGACGCTGTAGGGCGACGGTTGCGTCGCCGGGGCGGGGCAAGCCTCGCCCTACGTGGTTTCGACCGAGGCCTTCGCGGCTTCGATCTTCTCGCCTGAGATCGCGCCGACGATCTCCGGGCGATCGAGCAGCCGCCTCTGCTGCTCGGGCGTGAGCCGGTTCTGTACGTAGCGGTCCTGGAGGATCTCGTCGAGCGACCGGCCGCGCTCGTGCTCTCGGATCACGTACCTCGCGACATGCTCCTCGGCGGAGCTCCGCTGGAAGAGGAACGAGAAGAGATTCTTGAAAGCGGACACGAGAAGCGATTGTATCCCCGGTGCATGAAGCGGAGCTCCCGTGAAGGCCGATACGCCGAGCGCGCCCTTTCGGGCGTGGACGACGTCGGCGCCGAAGAGCAGATCGTGCTCTGGATCGAGCGCCGGGCGGGCGGAGTGTGGGCTGTCGGGCGAGCGGTGAATCCGCAGCACCGCGAGTCGGACGAGACCCGACCCGAAGACCTGATCTTCGAGGGCTACGAGCTCGACGACGCGCTCCAGCGGGCGAACGAGGCGCTCGAAGACGACGTCGTCGTGCTCGAAGGCGACGGGCGCCCGGCCGCCGCCCGGCCGTTTACGCGCAAGGAGATCCTCCCTCTCTTAGAGCGCTGGTTCTTCAACCGCTGACGCCGCAGGCCGCCGCTCGCTCCCGGCCCGCGGAGCGGGCCTTCGCGAACGGCTGACGACGCTCGGCTGCGCGATGCAGCGGGCTCGCCGCTTGGCCGTACCAGTTGTACTGTCCTGCGCGTCGAGCCCGCAGCCTCGCTTGCGAGCGTCGCCCCTGCGACGTCAGGATCGCAGTTCCCGCGTCGGTGTGAACGGACCCAGTGCTAGCCTGCCGCGCTTCGTGCGCATCCGCGTCGGCCACAGCCCCGACCCCGACGACGCCTTCATGTTCTGGGCGCTCACGACCGACCTCGTCGACACGCAGGGTCACGAGTTCGAGCAGGTTCTCGCCGACATCGAGACCTTGAACCAGTGGGCGCGGGCGGCACGGCTCGAGGTGACCGCGCTCTCGCTCGCCGCGTACCCGTTCGTGCAGGAGGACTACGCGCTCTTGCCGCACGGGGCGAGCATCGGCTCCGGCTACGGGCCGATCGTGGTCGCGCGGAACTCGCTGTCGCGGGACGAGCTATCGGAGCTCGAGATCGTCGTCCCGGGAACGATGACGACCTCGTTCCTGGCGCTTCGGCTCGTCATCGACGACTTCCGCTACCGGGAGCTCCCGTTCGACGAGATCCCCGAGGAGGTTGCGTCAGGCCGTGCCGACGCTGGTCTTCTCATCCACGAGGGACAGCTGACCTTCGAGGATTACGGCCTCGTCAAGGTGCTCGACCTGGGCGAATGGTGGCTGCTCGAGACAGGGTTGCCGCTGCCGCTGGGTGTGAACGTCGCCCGTCGCGACCTCGGGTCCGACGTGCTCTGCGAGGTGTCTGGGGTGCTTCGAGAGGCGATTCAATGCGGGCTCGACCACCGTGCCGAGGCGCTTGAATACGCGCTCCAGTTCGGCCGCGGAATCGACGCTGCAGTGGCCGACCGCTTCGTCTCGATGTACGTGAACGAGCTAACCCAGGACTACGGCGACGAAGGCCGCAAGGCCGTGACCGAGCTTCTCCGCCGCGGCGAGGCGCTGGGCGCGTTTCCCGCGCCCGTTCACGTCGACTTCGTGTAGGGGAAGATTCATCTCGCCCTAGACTGAAGCGCGATGCGGGCAGTCGTGCTCTCCGGTGTTCGCACACCAATCGGCCGCTACGGCGGGGCGCTCTCGCACGTCCGGCCCGACGATCTCGCGGCGGTGGCAATCGCCGCCGCGGTGGAGCGCTCGGGCGTCGATCCCGCCTCGGTCGACGACGTGTACTTCGGCTGCGCGAACCAAGCTGGCGAGGACAATCGCAACGTGGCGCGCATGGCCCTTCTCCTCGCCGGGTTGCCCGACTCGGTCGCCGGGGTGACGGTGAATCGGCTTTGTGCCTCCGGCCTCTCCGCGGTCGTGTCAGCGGCGCACGCCGTCATCGCCGGAGATGTGGAGATCGCCGTCGCCGGGGGCGTCGAGTCGATGAGTCGCGCGCCGCTCGTCATGGCGAAGCCGGAGAGGGCTTTTCCGCGCGGGAACCAGACGGCGTGGGACACGACCCTCGGCTGGCGCTTCCCCAACCCGCGGCACGAGGAGATGTTTCCGCTCGAGTCGATGGGCGAGACGGGAGAGAACGTCGCAGAGCGCTTCGGAGTCTCGCGCGAGGAGCAGGACGCGTTCGCGCTCCGCTCGCAGGAACGATGGGCCGCGGCGCGCGACGCCGGTCGCTTCGAGGACGAGATCGTCCCCGTGGGAAACGTGGCCGTCGACGAGCACCCACGGCCCGATACCTCCGCGCAAGCGCTCGCCGGCCTGAAGCCGGCGTTCCGGCGTGACGGCTCGGTTACGGCAGGGAACGCAGCCGGGATCAACGACGGCGCGGCGGTGCTCGTAATCACGAGCGAGAAGAAAGCAAAGGAGCTTGGCGTCGAGCCGCTCGGAACGTTCGTCGGCTCGGCGGTTGCCGGTGTCGATCCGCGGGTGATGGGAATCGGCCCCATCCCCGCGGTGCGGAAGCTGCTCGGCCGGCTCGGAGTCGAGCCGAGCGAGCTCGATCTCGTCGAGCTGAACGAGGCATTCGCATCGCAGAGCCTCGCGGTCATTCGCGAGCTCGGCCTCGACGAGGGCCGCGTCAACGTAAACGGCGGCGCGATCGCGCTCGGGCACCCGCTCGGTATGAGCGGCGCGCGACTCGTTGTCACGCTCCTCCACGAGCTTCG
>JBBDMN010000001.1:0-1658 GCA_040878305.1 Gaiellaceae bacterium | reverse complement strand
CGCGACCTTCCCGGCGAGTAGTTGGCGCAAGACCGGAATCCGCCCGCGCGGATTCTGGTCGCGCGAACATCCCTGAAGGCGTCCGCTTCGCGGCCGCGGCGCTCTTCTTTCAAATCGGGCTTCTAGCTCTTGCGGCGCTCGCGACGTCGCAGAGCCACGCCGAGTGCGATTAGCCCGCCGCCGACGACTGCCGCGCCGAGGAGCGAGAGTCCGGTGTTCGGGAGCGCTTGCGCGGTATCCGCGGTATCCGAAACCACAGTCGTATCGGAGACCACCGTCGGCCCGGGCTCGTCCGGCACGGTCACGCCCGGCACGGTCACGCCCGGCACGGTCACGTCCGGCACGGTCACGTCCGGCACGGTCACGTCCGGCACGGTCACGCCCGGCACGGTCACGCCCGGCACGGTCACGCCCGGCACGGTCACGCCCGGCACGGTCACGTCCTCGACCTTCGTGCCGTACTGATCGGAAGCGGACGATGGATTTCCGCTAGCCGCGTAGGCGGCTCCTCCGAGGGCCAGAAACATGCCGACCACGAGAACGGCGAACGCCGCGGCGAACATCACGGACGACATGCGAGTGGTACCCATCGTTCCCCCGTTCCCAGACATGGACTTCTCCCAATCGGAGCATACGTGGGATGGTCCCCCACGCAACCTGTTCCAAGGTCTAGTTTCTCGCCGCAAATGCATCTAAAACCTCTGCCTGTATCAGGTGGGCCAGCCGGGCAGGTCATGGAGAGAGACCAGATCGCCGTCCTCTCGCGCGTGATCCGCCCACTCCGGCCTCAGCTCGAGAGCGCGGCGGAGGTGCTCGAGTGCGTCGTCGGGGCGACCTGCGAGGGCCTCGGCGCAGGCGAGGTCGTAGAGCGTTCCCGGATCGTCGGGGTGCCGCTCGAGACCGGCCGCGATCTCGTTCACCATCGCTTCGTAGTCGCCCGACGCGCGGTGTACCTCAGCCGCGAACCGGTCCTCCCACGCCGACGGCTCGTACGCTGATCCGCGCGGGCCACCGATCGCGAGAACCGCGGTTCCGGGCTCCTCGGCGCGAGCATGACGTTTCACGTCCGGATCGCGGATGAAAACGACCGTTCCGATCGGCGCATCGAGCGTCTCCTCGTCGAGAGTGAACGTCGCCCGCCCAGAGAGAACGACATAAACCTCCTCGTGCTGGAGTGCCTTCTCCGTGTGTTCCTCGACAACGGCGTCCCCGGCGTTTGGCGCGGTGTACGCGTTGATCCCGAAGGCACCCACGTCGAGAGTCCGTCGCACGGGTTGCCAGAGAAGCGTGCCTCCGACAATCGAGATCGGCTCGATGTCGTCGAGTTGCAGGCTCTGCCATCCGTCGCCCACGGGAAGACTCTAACCCTGGGCGGGACGTGTCCCGAGCGTGACCTCGATCGTCCGGCGCTCGCCGCCCCGGAGCACCGTGATCGAGACCTTGTCGCCCGGTCGCTTCGCGTCGACGGCGCTCTGCAACTCGGCCGAAGAGTCGATCTGCGTACCGTCGAAGTCCAAGATCACGTCGCCGCCGGTGGGGATCTGCTGTCCGTCGACCGTTCTCGAGCCCTTCGCCTCGCGAAGCTCCGCGTCGTCGGCGGGCGTCCCGCTCCTCACATCGGTGATCGCGGCACCGCCGGGAACGGTGACCATCGTCAC